>JANNXV010000128.1:0-28761 GCA_031409815.1 Bacteroidota bacterium | reverse complement strand
TAGGAGTCTTCAATTTAACTTCGCCCCCCGGATCCGGAGACATTTATATTTGTAAATTAGACAGCTCTGGTAATTTTATCTGGGCAAAAACTATGGGAGGTAGTTTCTCTGACGGTCTGAGTTTTTCTATTGCAATGGACTCCGCAGGAAGCGGGGATATTTATATTACAGGTCTTTTCCAAGGAACAATTGACTTTGACCCGGGAGTAGGAGTATTCAATTTAACACCTGTTGGATACTATGATATTTATGTTTCCAAATTAAGCAGCTCAGGCAATTTTATTTGGGCTAAAACATTTGGGGGAACAACTTTGGATAGAGCTTCCACTATTATTATAGACCCTACAGGTAACGGAAGTGTCTATACTACAGGTTTTTTTTCTGAAACAGTTGACTTTGACCCAGGTTCGGGAGTATTCAATTTAACTTCGGTTGCAAACACCTGGGATATTTTCATTTCCAAATTAGATAGCTCGGGAAATTTTGTTTGGGCAAAAAAAGCAGGTGGCACAGATAACGATGGAGGCAACTCGTTAGCTTTTGATGCTTCAGGCAATTTGTTTCTGACGGGATTTTTCAGTAGTCCTTCTATCACTTTTAGCCCTACAACTTTAACAAATGCACTGGGGAATGGTGGTAATAGTGATATATTTATTACCAAGTTAAATACGACAACAACTACAGGGATTAATGATGCTCTGGTCTGGAGCAGTATGACCAATATTTTTCCCAATCCATTTTCTTTTTCAACAACTATACAAACGGATAAGATTTTAAATAATGCAACACTGACGGTTTACAACATTTTTGGACAACAGGTAAAACAGTTAGCCAATCTTTCAGGACAGACTATCACTTTGCACCGCGACAACGTATCAAGCGGGGTGTATTTTATTCAACTGACACAAGAAAATAAAATTTTAATGACAACCAAACTTGTTGTTGCTGATTGACATCTGACAAAAATAAATACGGTGCTCTCCAAGATAAAATCAGAGTAAGAAAGAAAAAATAGTAGTATGAAAAACAATTATTCAAACAACATGAAAATCCACATTACTCTTATCTCATCAGTACTGATACTTAGTACGTTTTTAACATTGCCTGTTGCTTCCCTTGCTCAAGATGGTTCATTAGACCTAACCTTTGGTACCAATGGATTTGTAACAACACTTATTGGAAATTCTCAGGATATTGGAAATGCATTAGCCATACAAAGTGATGGGAAAATTATAGTAGCAGGATATAGTGACAACGGCCCTTTTAATGATTTAGCTTTAGTCCGCTACAACACCAATGGCAGCTTAGATACTACTTTTGATGCAGATGGAAAAGTGACTACGGTCATAGGAAGCGGTGGTTCAGCGGCAAAAGCTATAGCCCTACAAAGTGATGGGAAAATTGTTGTGGCGGGAGGCAGCTACCCCCCTTCTGCTTTTGTAATAGTTCGTTACAACACCAATGGCAGCTTAGATACCAACTTTGATGCCGATGGCATAGTGATTACTTCAGCTATTGGGACTCTTCTTGGAGCATATGCAGTAGCCATACAAAGTGATGGCAGAATTGTAGCGGCAGGAAGAGGCAACCCTACCGCAATTGATATTGCTGTGGTCCGTTACAATACAAATGGTAGCTTAGATACCACCTTTGATATCGATGGAATTGCTACTACATCTATAGGAAGTGGAAATGATTTTGCAGAAACTTTAGCTATACAAAATGATGGTAAGATTGTGGTTGGAGGAGAAGGTATCACTGGTTCAGGTTATGATTTAGCTATAGTTCGATTTAATACAAATGGCAGCTTAGATACCACCTTTGATACCGATGGAATAGTGACCACAGCTATAGGAACGAGTAGTGAATCGGGCCTAGCAGTAGCCATACAAAGTGATGGTAAAATTGTGTTGGCAGGAAAGAGCTTCACTGGCCCCTCTGGTTATGATTTCGCCATAGTCCGTTACAATACCAATGGCAGTTTGGATACCACTTTTGATACCGATGGAATTGTTACAACTCATATAGGAGCTTTTGGTTCTGGGGGAAACGCAGTAGTCATACAAAGTGATGGTAAAATTGTGGTGGTTGGATATAGCAACGACAACGCTAATTATTATTCTGATATTGCCCTGGTTCGCTACAACTCCAATGGTAGTTTAGATAGCACATTTGATACCGATGGAATTGTGACTACACCAATAGGGATTCTTCGTGAAGGGGCAAACTCTGTAGCCATACAAAGTGATGGAAAAATTGTGGTGGCAGGAAATACGCAAACTGGTCCAAATACTTATGTTTTTGCCTTAGCAAGATATAATAATACTATCCCTGTAGGAATAAACAAAACTGATAATCAAACCACAGAAATAAAAATTTATCCCAATCCATTTTCTTCTTCAACAACTATACAAACGGATAAGATTTTAGATAATGCAATTCTCTCGATTTACAACATCTATGGACAACAAGTAAAACAACTAAACAATCTTTCTGGTCAGACTATCACTTTGCCCCGCGACAACTTATCAAGTGGGGTGTATTTTATTCAAGTTATAAAAGAAGATAAAATTGTTATAGCAAGTAAACTAGTTGTTGACTAATTATAATTGATTAAACTTTTATGAAACATATTCAAGTCAAAATCGTACAGATAAATATTGATTGAAGTGGGTTTAATTTGCTTAGTCACAGTTTTAGTTTATTGTATGCAATGATTTTAATTGGCAGATAGAATTTTATTTATTAGATGGGTTTTTAAAGGCTTTTAATTTGAAAAAAATATTTTTTTTAGTGCTAATCATTTTAGTGCAAAAGCATTGTGTTTTTGCTCAACAACAAACCACTCATCAAAAACTAATTTGGTATGGATACT
Organism: Bacteroidota bacterium; assembly: GCA_031409815.1. Classification (GTDB taxonomy): domain Bacteria; phylum Bacteroidota; class Bacteroidia; order AKYH767-A; family OLB10; genus JANLUX01. The sequence goes on along the minus strand of JANNXV010000128.1, from coordinate 25,886 downwards.
ACATTAATTTAAAAATTGATGATAAGTGGTATATACAATCCGAGATACAAGAACGCCATTTCATCGACCCTTTCGCTCAGCATCAATCATTAATCAGAACTCATTTGCATCGAATTTTAGGAGCAAGCGGTTGGGAAACCTGTGCCGGATTAGCATTTTTTATGCAACATTCAAACGACCCCTACAAGACTAGCACACTTACTGTTCCGGAATTAAGACCCCATATTGAATTTGCTTACAAACAAAAATGGAAGTCGATAACTTTCGACCATCGATATAGAGCCGAAGCACGATTTTATCATCATGTAAATGAGGATAAAACGGATTTAGAAAAGGGATATGAATTTTCAAATTTTAGATTCAGGTATAAGCTTCAGGTATCAATACCGTTGTGGAAAATGGATGATAAGAGATCACTAAAACTAAAAGTGAGTGATGAAATTCATTTGAATACAATTAGAGGTAAGGTGGAAAATGTTTTTGATCAGAACCGGATTTATTTAGGAATTAACATCGATATCTTGCCTAACCTTTCATTCGAAACTGGGTATATGAAATTTTTTCAACAAAGACCTTCTGATGATTATTTTAGCCGTGATGTACTGAATTTTACAGTAAATCATCGGATTAATTTGAAGAAATAAAGGTTCATTTCATTTAGTGAAATTTATTCGACTCAATATGTAATAATAGTTGCTGGAATATAAATTTCCACATTGATAGCCAAACTTTTTTTTGGTATGGCACTATCCTTTAATTTGGCTCCATCACAATTATATGCAAGATATAGACACCATTATTATTGGATCGGGAGCAGCCGGTTTGTCAGCAGCATTATGTTTAAGCAGAGCCGGACAAAAAGTTTTGGTATTGGAACAACATTATGTGCCCGGTGGGTGGTGCCATAGTTTTTATTTGAATGGGCATCGTTTTAGCCCCGGTGTGCATTATATCGGATTGTTAGATAATGAAGAAAGCACCAGCGACTTGTATAAAGGATTGGGCATTGCAAATGACTTGGTTTTTTTTAGAATGAATCCGCTTGCATACGAACATTGTGTAATTGGTGGAGAGCGTATTGATATGCCAGCCGATATTAATTGTTTAGAAGAAGCATTAGCCAAACGTTTTCCCGCTGAGCGAAAGGGACTAAAAAAATATTTGAAGCTGGTAAAAGAGGTGAGCGATGAGATACAAATGATTCCGAAAATGAAAGGTTTCTGGGATCATTTGTTGATTCCCTATCGAACACGCCATATGGGCAAGTATGCATTATTCAGCTTAGCGAGAGTAATTGACTGGCATATTAAAGATCCATTATTAAAAGCAGTTTTAAATGTGCAATGTGGCGATCATGGATTACCTCCGTCAAAAGCTAGTTTTCCGGTGCATTGTGTGGTGATGAATCACTATTTCAATGGTGGTTTTTATCCGATGGGAGGTGGAGCTGCAATTGTTAAAGCAATGACTAATGCTATTCAAAAACATGGAGGTAAAATACGAACAGGGCAAAGTGTAAAAAGAATTTTATTGGAAGGAGAAAAGAAAAAGTTAGCTCTCGGTGTTGAGTTGGCGAGCGGTGAAATTATTAAAGCCAAACGTGTGTTGAGTAATGCCGACCCTTCAAAAACATTTGATTTGGTTGGACTAGATAATATTAGTGCTAAACTAAAGACTAAGTTATCGAAGACACGCTATTCAATCACTTCACTTTTTTTATTCTTAACAGTAGATATGGATGTTCGAGCAGCCGGTTTGGATTCAGGCAATATTTGGCAGTTAAGAAATGAGGAAGTCGATAAGCTATATCGTGAAATGACATCGGATGATGTATTGAGCGGTGAGGAGTTTCCGGCTTGTTTTATCAGTTGCCCAACGTTGAAAGATCCGGTTAGTTTTAATGGTCATCACCATACAATTGAAGTAGTTACTTTTATTGATCATCATCCTTTTAGCAAGTTTAATGATAGCAACGATCATTTATCTGAAGAGTATCTTAACTATAAGGAACGTATTATCAATAAGTTTTTGAATAATGTAGAGAAGGTATTACCCGATGTAAGAAATCACATTGTACAAGTTGAATTAGGAACTCCTGTTACCGCTCAGCATTATATTAACTCAACCAATGGTTGTGCATATGGTACTGAAAAGAGTTTTAAGCAAACCGGACCTTTTTCGTTCCCAATGAAAACTGAAATCGAAAACTTGTACATGTGTGGTGCCAGTATATTGGCACATGGAGTAGGAGGTGCCAGCAATTCAGGTGTGCAAGTTGCTGCAAAAATTTTGAGTTGCAACCCAGCCGATTTAATTGAACCAATAGCAGGGCAGCAAGTGCGCATTTATGAGTCAGAAAACTCAGCTGAATGGCCTGAATGGATACATCAAAAGATGGCGGATAAAAAAAGAAGATTTAAGGAAGTAGAAACAATTAAACTATAATTCATTGAAATCAATCTGAACTTCTCATTTTTGCACTCAGAAAAACAAATTAATTATGACGACTTTAAAAATAAATAATAATGGATCAATCCGTGTTGAAGGAGAATTTCAAATTGTGGATGCTGAAGGCAATGCCTATGGTTTAGGTGGAAGAACTGTTGTAACGCTGTGCCGTTGCGGATTATCTAAAACAAAACCTTTTTGCGATTCCTCTCACAGAGAGCATTTTGAACATCAATCAAAAGCATTTGATTTACCTCCAAAAAAGGTGATTTAAGATGTGTGGACTTTTGGATTTAGGATGTTTGTATTTACATCCTAAAATACTAAATCTCAATATCCCCAAATTAAATGATTACACTTCCAAGAAATAGCTAGTGGCACCCACCCAATCTAAATCCTGGTTGTAGCGTACACCAATCATTTTCCCTTTGCTCATTCGGCCCAGGTTAAGTGTAAGTTGTGGACGCGCCTCACCATCGTTCCATAAATACAGTAAGCGAATTTCGCCTTTAACAGGTCCTGTGGGCGATTGTATGGCTTCAGCGTAGGTTACTTTTCGTTGAAGTATATAGTTCGATACATCTTTGATCGCAGTAATGTCTTTTTTCGTCACATCAAATATTACACCCTGTCCTGAAAATGAAAATAATGGTTTCAATACCCAGTTTTCAAGATCTGTAGGAATGGTTTTTAAATCTTTCAGGAAAAATGTTTCCGGTACATATTTGCTTTTAAGAAACGGCATCGTGTATTTACTGATTCTGAAAAACCAATTGGGGTGCGATACCCATTCAACATCTACTTCTTCGGTCATATTAAATTGCAACTTCAAATCTTTTCGTTGCAACAAATCGTCAAATATTACACGGTTATAAATACGGTGTATAGGCGTTTTAATTCCATCTGATTTGTAGAATAATTGTCGTCCTTCAAGAATTACATCTTTTAAATCAACTACAGGTATGCCCAGGTATTTCTGTGAGCAATAAAAATCAATTTGCGTTTTTTGCTTCCACGGTTCTATCTCCAGCAATACTACATTTTCCTTTTTGTGTTTTCCAAGTATTACTTTCTTAAAGCGCTCAATTAAACTTTGGTGCGTGTAACCATTAAATTTATTGTCGAAACCGGCAGGTAAAATAAAATGTTTCTGATACATTTCAGATAACCATTCCTGGTAACAATAAAGAGAGGCGAATCCCTGTAATTCGATCAACTGAGGTATAAAACCACCGTTTCCATCATCACAAATAGCAAAATCAATTGCCAATAAATGCGTGTGATCATTTTCGTTAGGAACAACACATTGAGGAGGCATTGCAGCTTCAGTGATTTTTTTAAAATCATCTTTTAGAATTACATCTATTATTTCTTCTCCGGCTTCAACCAATTGTTGTTTGAATTGTTTGTCAAGAAATACCGGTGTCTCAGAAATGCGAAATTCAATATCATAATGAAATGTATTATTCATGTCATTAATAAATGCTTGGTACTTTTGAGCTGTAAAAGCTTTGTTATAGCGCTCACGTATAAATGGAATCATTGTTGTGGTTTGTTAAAAATAATTATGGCTTAATATTATTTAATACTCCGTTAAATTCCGGAGTGGATGAAATACTGTTGAACATTGGATCATTAATTAGTCTATCCCGATCCTTAAAGGATAAATTAACAGCTTTGCTTAATTCCTGCAAACTTACTAAAGTGTTACCTAGTTTGGCATGAACACCGGCACTTAAATACCATGCTTCAGTATTTGTGGGATCAACCAGCTGGTAAATCTGTAAAATGTATTCAGCTTTTTTTAATTCGTTGGCACTTATAGCAGCGTTAGCTTGCATATAAGAGGCAAGGCTAAGTGAACCAAGCAGTCGTTTCAACATAAAAACCATATCGCTTTTTCCCTGCCTTTGAATTTCATCATTGATTTTCGTCACTTCGTTGTTCCACCAGCTTATTTCTTTTCCAAATGATTGATAATACTGCTCTCTCATTTGATTCTCCTGAGCAATTAATTGGTTGTTCTTTGAAAGCTCTGTTTGATAGTTTTTACTTTGGAGAATGGATTGCAATGAACGCTCATACTTTTTTGTATCATGTAATCCGCTTAAATAATGTATCAGTTTCTCATAATTGTTTGCTGCTTCAACCAACTTGTTAGCAGCCTGCATTTTTATTGCTTCTTTTTCTGTTGTTGTTTTAAAATTGTTGAGTAAAGCATTATTTGTTGATGCAGTTTGATTCTTCATTGCTACTGTTTCCAGAAATAAAAAGGCATCTTTCATTGTTGAGTTAGGACACCATACATGTTTTCCGTCAAACAACAGTAGTTGATGTGGCACTGCGGTTTTGGCTAACGTTTTACTAAGTGTGACAAGTTCAGTCATGTTAAAGTCTTCTTTACCTGTTATTGCAACTACTGCAAATGGTAAATTTTTTTGATTACTTAAATTGATGCCTGCCGAGCACGCTATCAATCCGGCAATAGCAGGTGTTTGCATGGCAACCATACCAGCAACTCTTGATCCACCTGAAAACCCTGCAAGATATTGTCGTTTGCTATCGATAGGAAAACGTTTTTGAACATCTGAAATTAAGTCGTTTGCAATATTCATTAATGCATCGGGTTGCATACCATTTTTGGAATTGTTGGAGCCGATGAGAATAAAATTAAATTCATCTGCCAACAAAGCATATTTATCAAGTGGTAAACGGCCTGCTGCATGAGCATCGAAAAAAAATACTACAGGATAGGTTTGTGAATTGGTATAACTTTTTGGTAGATAAAGTGCAAAGGTTTGTGATGGGTTAGTTAAAACACCAATAGCATCATTTACAATTCCTGATTTAAAATTATCAACTTTTTTTGATTCAGCATTTGAAAGAGAGTCCGAAATGTTGGACGTTGTAGATCTAGCATCAACATTTGTCTCAGGTTGTTTACAGCTTACAATGAGAAATAGAAATAACCATACTTTCTTTAGCATTTGCAAATATACTTTTTGCATATTTTAAAAATAATATTAAAAATATTTCTAAAGCGACTTTAAAAATTTTAGTAAAGCCTGACGATCTGCTCTACTTAGTTGTTTAACATAGTTGACAGATTGGGAGGCTTCACCTCCATGCCACATAATGGCTTCAGTAATTGTACGTGCTCTTCCATCATGCAGATAGTAGGCAGGATAATTTACGGTTTCGAACAATCCCAGACCCCACAAAGGTGAAGTTCTCCATTCTTGTCCATCGGCATCAAAGTCTGCACGATTATCAGCTAGACCTGGTCCCATATCGTGCAATAACAAATCAGAGAAAGGCTGAATACGTTGATTGCTTAAGGAAGGGAATGCAACATTAACAGTTGTATTTAAAACGGGTGTATGGCAGCTGGCGCATTTAGCAGATGTAAAAATTTGTTTACCTCTTATTATTTGAGGATCGGTAACATTTCTTCGGGCTGGCACCTGTAATGTTTGGATATAAAATTTAACAGCATTTAAAATACTGTCGGCTAGTTCAGGGTCATCATAAATATTGTCTGTTTGTTGCTGTCCATGCGTAGTTTCATTTGCAAAAACATAGCTGGTAATGCCCATATCGTTATTATAAGCAGCAGCAACTTGAGTTAGTAAGGTGGCAGTATTTGCTTTCAATCCAAATCGTCCTAACATTCTTTTTTGCAAGTAAGGGTCCCAAACATAGTTTGGTTTTCCACTTATTCCATCATTGTCATTATCGTACACATCAGCCCTTGAAACAATGTTTTGTTCGGCCACAGCTTCCAGTAACCCAAGTCCAAAAACAGGTGGTGCCAAACGAGGCGACAAATGATAGCTTCCACTTATTGGTACGCTGAAATTGCTTAGCGAATAAGTTGGTGTTCTTATTTCATAACTTTCTCCATCAGCAAATGAATAGGATTGATAAGTATAGTTGATAACTATTTTACATTCAGGTGCTACTCCAAAAATAGCATTGTCCTGAATTTGCGTGCCATATCCCGGAACGGCTATTGCATCACCATTTCTACCTGAACCGGGTAGGCTGATTCTGATAAGCAAGGCTGATTCTTGTGAGCCAACTGTGGGAACTCCTCTTCCATCATTATGATGACAGGAAATACAAGACACGTTATTAAACGCTGGTCCAAGTCCACTATTAAAAGGAGCCGGTGCAGTTACAAATGTTTGTTCAAATCCGGCATCACCAATTTCATGTATTGTTAAATCATAATTTGTCAGATCGTTAAACTCATGAGAAAAAGCTTTAGAGCTATTATCAAATGCAGTTTGTGAACCACCACTAAATCGCTCGTCAAAATTTTCTTCCGAAAAATCAGCTGGTTTTCTGCACCTACTAAGTAAGGTAATGCAGGAAAACAGTAATAGGAAAAATTTAATTCTATTCACTTTACTTAATCTTTAACGTTAGTAATTATAAAATTCAGGAGTTCGGCTTCGATAGTAACTCTTAAAGTATTGATGGCATTTTGTGCGTTAATAATCTGCACAGGTTGTGTGTAAATAGCTGCTCCATAATTGCTGTCAATATTGTCGAAAGATGCAATTGCAGTATTAATTTGTGATTGAAGTTTATTGTCGAGCGAAATATTTTTTGAAGCCACCAACTCATTTAAGCCATGCCCTTCGGTTTTGTATTTGCTCAGGTAAGCATTTAACACACCGGTTATGTTGTTTTTAAAATCGGCAGTTGAGTTATGCGAAAATTGCGATTCTTCGAGAGTCGAATCCTGAGCAAAAAATGGTTCTTCCATTTTGCCATTGGCAACTTCATCACATATTCCTGCCATTGCATTTACGATGGTAGTAAAGGCATCTAGTCGGGTTGCATAGCGTGTGCTTCCGTTACCGGCTTGCACCAATTCTTTTGTAAAATTTTGTTGGTTAACATCCCAACTTTTTCGAAGCGCAACGGTGGTGTTTAATAAACTCTGCGTTAGTGTAACCAGATATTGCAATTCACGCTGGGTAAAATCAGCAGCAATTTTAGAACCGCCATTTCCAAATAGCATGTATTCTATCGGGTGATACCCTTTTAATGAATAAGGAAGCACATCAATATCTGTGGGAGATAGTGGGTTGGAGCTTGCTAGCAACGAATCCATGTCTACTCGGTTAACCGGCCAGGTATCCATAATCGGGTCGTAGTTGAAATCTTCTACCGGCCCGAAAATAAACGCTTCACTTTGTTCCCATGAAGCTCTTGCTATTCTCCATTGATTTTGTGCAATTATGAGTTTGGTGTTAATTGTTGAATCGTTTAAATTAAGTACAGCTAAATACAATGCATTTGTTTTTGACTCTAAGTCATTATAATTTGGGTTAACTAAATCGTTTGCAAAACCAGTTAGCACCTGTCCTTCTAACTCAGTAAAACTAAAAGTTGTATTAGTAGTATCATCTTCATTTTTCTTACATGAATTAAAAAGGAATAAAATAATGATTGCAATGGAAATTTGTTTCATTTTGTTTTTAATAAATAGTAATTACAATTTCCTCTTGTGAAACTTGTGTATTGAATTTTTTTAAAGGGTTTTCTGCAGGTCCCTTTATAACTTCACCATTTTCATCAAATAGACTTCCGTGCAAACTGCATAAAAAATTTTTTCCGGATACTGAAAGTGGATTCTCGGCATGCGTGCAAATTAATTTCAATGCACTAAAATTTCCGTCACTAATTTTTCTCAGTATAATTTCGAAATCAATATTTTCAACATTTAGCAGTTGAATATCTGTTTCGGCAAATAAGGATAAGGGAACTTTTATTTGACTGGCTACAGCCGTTGTTTTGTAAATTTGTGTGGGCTTACATGCAGAAAGCGACTGAACAACAACTCCTGCACCAACCGCAATACAAAGTGAGCATGATGATGAAATAAATTTTCTGCGATCCATACGTTTTAAAAACTATATCCAATTCCTATATTCAGAAAGCTGTTATTATTCTCATATGGTGGGGTAGTTGGACTTGGATTAATAACCAGTGCAGGGTTTTGATCACCAGTATTGAGTAATCTTACATCGACTTTAATTACCACATTGTTTATCGGCAAATAAGTAAAACCTGCAATAATATGTTGTTGGTTTAATGTTTGATCATCAATTCCATTATCTGGTAGGGAAGCATTCAGGTCTAAATATTCGTAACGTGCAAAGGCTATTAGTTTTTGCTTTTTTGCTTTTTTTAAATTCTGAAATAAGTTATATCCAACTTCAGCATAAGCGCCTACTTCGGTTTCGGGTGTATTATTAGCATAGGCCGTATTGATCCGATCGGCATCAGGAATAGTAACAAATGTTCCAAGTATCCTGCATTGAAAACCCTTTTTCTCGTAAATAGCATGAGCCTCTCCAATCACAACCGGTGTTCCAAACATGCCTGAATATAGTTGTAAACTATCGGCTTGATGCTTATTTAAACCAACACTCCCACCGTAATAACCTGAAACTTGCAACCTGAAATAACCGGGATTGTACTGCAAGGCACCTGTTAAAGCAAAATTATTGGCACTTGCATTTCTTCCTTCGAATCTGCCACCTCTAATTCCAGAGCCATGTTCAAAACCGGCTGAGTTTAATCCGTTCGTCAACGCTAAACTATAAACTATTGGATACTGTTGCGATCGCCCATAATAGCTAACCCCAAGCTCTCGCCAGGTAACTGGTATCAATAGTCGTTCAACCATATTTCTTTCCACACCATTAAATTGCGTTGGCAGGTGATCTTCGTTTAAAATACCAATGCGAGGGGTAAATAAACCCGCAATCAAAAATTGCTTTTTGTTAAATTGAAATTGTATGTAAGCTTGCTCTAATGAAACTTCACCGCCACTTTCACCACCCTCAATTTTGGCGTCTTCCACTTCCAACTCAGAAAATACTGCAATTTTAGAATTGAACTGATGCCCCATGAAAAGCACAAATCTGTTGAGATTTAATGTAGAAGTTTCAGTATTAAAATTTCGTTGATAAGAGGCATCACCATAGCTACCAAAAACAGTACTCGAAACGTCCTTATTCATGGCACTATCTTTAAGCGTTGGCATTTGAGCATCAACACTTAATATGGAGGTTAGTAATAGAATAGTAAATACAAGTAGTGTATGTTTTAACATTAAATATGTTTTTTTGCAGGCGCGCAAAAATAGTGTGGAATGTTTTAGAGAAAGCTGTTTTGTAAAACTTTGTTGAGTTTTTTTATTTTTTCAAATTACAAATTCAATAATGAAATAACCATTTGATAATGATTGAATTTGTATTAGCGAATAATGATTAAATGAATTGCTTGAGTTTGGATTATAAATAAAAAAAAACCACAGTAACATTGCTGTTACTGTGGTGCTAATAATTATTCCGGTAAGGAATAATTAAAAATTATTTATTGAATAATCATTGATTTGGTAGACTTTCCAATTTCATTACTGATTGTTACCATATAAACGCCTTTAGAAAGGTGACGAGCATCAATTTTCTCGCTCGTGAAATTATTGATATGAGTAGTGTAAACAACTTCACCTTTAGTGTTGGTAATTGTTACATCAGCATTGTTGATTTTTGATTTATTAACAATGGTAAACAAACCTGTTGAAGGATTTGGTTGAATACTTAACTGACTTGCAAAATCGTTTTTCTTAAGACCAGTAACTGTCAATTCATAAGCAACAGTAGCTGTTCCTTGATCAACTGCAAGTATTGTTGAGTTTGGAAGACCTGGTAATTGACCAACACAAATTCCACCTGCAACACCACCGGCTGAACCAAAATCTGCATCAACATCATGCTGAACCCCGGTAAGATTACCTGTAGCATCTAATTGAACAATTACTGCAGTTGAAGCTCCGCCTGTTGGATCTCCTTGGTTATTAACCCAAACAAATGGTCCACCTGGACTTAGGTTGTCAAAAGAAGCACCGTACATTCCGGTTAATCCATGAGTACCGGCAGAAATGGTATTTAATAAAGCACCAGTCATACTAATTTGCAAAATATCCGTATCATAGTTTCCAATCCAGAATCCACCAGCACCACTATTTGCAGTAGGGTCATAAGTAATCCATCTGATGTTTGTATTAGCACTTCCTGTTAAAGCAGGAGGAGTTATTGTTGCCAATACTGCGTGTGTTGTTGCATTAATTTTCTTCACTGTAGTACCGTTATATGATACCCAAGCATTCGTTCCATCAAATGTAATTGCACGTGTACCAGTTACTCCAGCAATTACAAAGCTGTCAATATAAGATCCTCCAGGGGTGAAGCGGTAAATTCCATTACCATTCCATTTAGATACCCAAATTTCGCCAGCTACTATTCCTGCGCCTGCAATTGATACTGTAGGAACAGAATCTTCTGGTAAGAAAGAGAATTGAATGTCGAATAATGCATTTGGTGATGGTAATACGATACCTGCTGAAGGAGTTGATATTGGTGCTGCTTCAGAATTAGCATTAACATTGCTGTTTTGAGCATTTGTTGAGTTCATCAATAGAATTCCTAATGCCAGAGAAGTTACTGATTTGTAGATTTTTTTCATGAGATTTTTTAATGTGTTTTGATTTGGCTGCAAGTATACTCTAAATTATTTTATTGACAAATAAAATATGTCAACTTGTTGAAAATGAAAAATATCTCAAACGGCACTTTTAAATTTGATTTCATCATAATTTATTAAACTTGAGATAATTAATTTACTTTGCACCTTATTCACTATTTATAAAATATGACAATTTTATCCAGCGCCATTGAAAATATTGCAATTCTCAGGCTCAACAGGCCCGATAAATTCAATAGTTTCAATCGTGAAATGGCATTGCTGATGCAAGATGAATTAGATAAAGCAGCAAATGACAGTACTATTCGAACAATATTGATTACCGGAGAAGGAAAAGCTTTTTGTGCCGGCCAGGATTTAGGTGAAGCAATGGATCCAAATGGTCCTGGTATTCAACGGATAGTAAGGGAACATTACAATCCAATAATTAGCAAAATTAGAAACATTGAGAAGCCTATTGTTTGCGCTGTTAATGGAGTGGCAGCCGGTGCGGGTGCAAATATTGCACTTGCTTGCGATGTTGTAATTGCTGCCGAATCAGCGTCTTTTATTCAAGCTTTTAGCAAAATAGGACTGATTCCTGATAGCGGTGGAACATTTTTTCTACCTCGCTTGATTGGATATGGAAAAGCATCAGCTTTAATGATGTTAGGTGATAAAGTAACAGCTACAGAAGCACTTGGCATGGGTATGATTTATAAGGTTGCTGTTGATGCATCTTTGCAAGATGAGTCAATGTCCATTGCTATAAAGTTGGCTAACATGCCAACCAAGGCCTTAGGACTAACCAAACGATTATTGAATCAATCATTTGAAAATAACCTCTTTGAACAACTCGAACTTGAAGAAAAGCTTCAGGCAGTAGCTGGAGAAACAACCGATTACAAAGAAGGTGTAAACGCATTCATCGAAAAAAGAAAACCAAATTTTATAGGGCAATGAGCAGATATTTGAATGTTTTTGAGAAAATTACCACGGATATGACAAAAAAGTATCCGGAAGTTGAACTGTCACAAATGTTTGGCAAGCCTTGTTTGAAAGTAAATGGCAAACCATTCTGTTGTTTTTTTGATGGCGACATGGTTTTCAAATTAATTGGAATTGACCACCAAAAAGCAATGGTGCTAAAGGGATCCAAGCTTTTTGACCCTGCAGGTTCAGGTAAACCAATGAAAGAATGGGTGCAGGTTTATATTTCGCAGGCTGACAAATGGGCTCGTTTAGCCATTGCCGCCAAACATTATGTAGAACACGGAAGAATTCAAGAAGATCAGTATTAGTTTATGAGTACTAGTAATTATGTAGGTGTGATTGGAGCAGGCGCCATGGGAAGTGGTATTGCACAAATAGCCGCTTCGGCCGGTGAGAACGTTTTTTTGTATGATGCTGATCAGGCAAGTTTGCTGAGGGTAAAAAACAATTTGCAAACCATTCTCAATAAGTTGGAAGAAAAACAAAAAATAAATATTGGCGAAGCATCATTAATTTTTAACAGAATAAAGTTTGCCGAAAGCCTGAGCGATTTTTCAGGTTGCGATTTAATCATTGAAGCAATTATTGAGGACCTCAATATCAAACAAAAAGTTTTTACCGAATTGGAAACGATTGTTAGCAGCGATTGTATTCTTGCAAGCAATACCTCTTCTTTATCAATTGCATCAATAGCTTCAGCTTGTAAAATCAGCTCACGAGTAATCGGAATACATTTTTTTAACCCTGCACCTTTGATGCCTTTGGTGGAAATTATTCCGGCCATCATCACAAGCATTCAAACAACACAATCTGCAAAAGCAAGAATTGACAGTTGGAAAAAAATAACCGTGCTTGCAAAGGACACACCGGGTTTTATTGTGAACCGTGTTGCCCGTTCTTATTACGGAGAAAGTATTCGCATTTATGAAGAAGGTATTTCGGACTTTGCAACCATCGACTGGGCCATGAAAGAGTTTGGTGGTTTCAAAATGGGACCATTTGAATTGATGGATTTTATTGGTAACGATATCAATTATAAAGTAACCGAATCTGTGTGGGCACAGTTTTTTTATGAGCCGCGTTTCAAACCATCGCTCACACAAAAGAGATTGTATGAAGCTAGACTGTTTGGAAAAAAAACAGGCAAAGGATATTTTGATTATTCAGAAGGGGCAATAAATCCTGAACCAAGAAAAATTGAATTAGTGGGCAAGCAAATTTTTCAGCGTGTATTATCCATGCTTATTAATGAAGCGGTTGATTCATTGTATTTAGGCGTGGCTTCGCGCGATGATTTAGATCTGGCTATGACAAAAGGGGTGAACTATCCAAAGGGATTATTGCTATGGGCTGATGAAATTGGATTAAGCAAAGTTTTAAAAACATTGCAATCGCTTTATGATTTGTATGCTGAAGATCGCTATCGACCAAGTGTATTATTAAAGTTAATGGTTAAAGAGAAGAAAAAGTTTTATTCTTAGTAATTGTCATGTTGAGCGAAGTCGAACCATTTCATGCTATAAAAGATTTATAATAGAGTTAATGATAAAATGGAAAAAGAAAATCAAGCACTAGCAATTGCAGTAGTTGACGAAATGTTTCGTGAGGACAAATTCAGTCAATGGTTGGGTATCGAAAGAGTATTGATTGAACAGGGGCATTGCATTTTAAAAATGAAAGTGCGAGATGAAATGATGAATGGGTTTGGAATTGCACATGGTGGCATTGCTTTTTCGTTTGCCGACAGTGCGCTTGCCTTTGCATCCAATGCTTACGGTAGATTGTGCGTAGCATTAGAATGCTCAATCTCGTTTCCGGTCGCTGTTAAAGTAAATGATGTGCTTACCTGCGAAGCAAAAGAGCTAAGCCTCACCAATAAAACAGCTACTTACCTGATGGAAATAAAAAATCAGAAGAATGAAAATGTAGCTTTTTTTAAAGGCACTGTTTATAGAACAAGTAAAGAATGGAAAGTAGTATAGGTTAAATTTGTTAACTGGGTTAACTATGTTAATTGGTAAATCAGCGTAGTTAACCTAGTTAACCTAATCAACACAATTAACAAATTAACTAAATAGGTGAATGAAGAATGTTTACATAATTGACGGCATCAGAACCCCGATTGGAAATTTTGGTGGAACATTATCATCGGTTAGGCCCGATGATCTTGCTGCAATTGTTCTAAGAGAATTATTAAAAAGAAATTCTTCAGTTGATCCAAATGAAATTGGTGATGTAATTCTTGGCTGTGCTAACCAGGCAGGTGAAGACAATCGCAATGTAGCTCGCATGTCGTTATTACTTGCGGGTTTACCTTACACCGTTCCCGGTGAAACAGTGAATCGTCTTTGTGCATCAGGACTTTCGGCCGCTGTTGCTGCAGCCCGTGCTATTATGGTTGGCGATGCAGAAATTATGATTGCAGGAGGAGTGGAAAATATGACTCGCGCTCCCTGGGTGATTTCAAAAGCATCAACACCATTTGGTCGTGATGCACAAATGTTTGATTCCAGTTTTGGATGGAGGTTTATTAATCCCTTAATGAAACAAAATTTTGGAACCGATGCAATGGGTGAAACAGCTGAGAACCTAGCTGACCGAGATAAAATTTTTCGCGAAGACCAGGATAAATTTTCGGCTTGGAGTCAGCAGAAAGCAGCTAAATCACAATCTAACGGAAGACTTGCCAAAGAAATTATTGCAGTAAACATTCCACAAAAAAAAGGAGATACAATTATTTTTGATAAGGATGAATTCATCAAACCACAAACCACTTTTGAAGGGCTTTCAAAATTAAAACCAAGCTTCCGAAAAGATGGAACTGTTACTGCTGGCAATGCTTCAGGATTAAATGATGGTGCTGCTGCATTATTGCTTGCATCTGAAGATGCGATAAAAAAATACTCACTCACACCCAAAGCAAGAATTGTTTCATCAGCAGTTGTAGGAGTAGAGCCTCGCATCATGGGCATCGGTCCTGTTGAAGCAAGCAACAAAGCAATCGCCAAAGCAGGATTAAAATGGAATGACATTGACATCATAGAATTAAACGAAGCATTCGCAGCGCAAAGTCTAGCATGTACCCGCTCATGGGGATTAGCTGATGATGATTCACGCATCAATCCAAACGGAGGTGCAATTGCAATTGGTCATCCGCTTGGTATGAGTGGAGCAAGAATTTTAAATACTGCCGCAATCGAATTACACGAACAGAATAAGAAATATGCGCTCATTACAATGTGTATTGGAGTAGGGCAGGGGTATGCTGTGGTAATAGAAAGGATTTAGGATTTGGGGATTTAGGATGTATGGATTTAGGATTTAGGGATTTAAAATAAATTCTCAATTGAATTGAATCTAATCTATTCTGATATTAATATCATGACACAGGAAGAATTAAAGAAGAGAACTAAAGCGTTTGCAGTTAGCGTTTTTAATCTTGTTGATACTTTTCCGCAGAAAAAAGCAAGTGATGTTATTGCTTATCAAATTCTGAAATCATCCTCATCTGTAGCTGCAAATTATAGAGCCGTTTGCAGGGCAAAGTCTGATGCTGATTTTTATAATAAATTAAAAATTGTTGATGAGGAAGCAGATGAAACTTTGTTCTGGTTGGAAATGATTTCAGATGTGAATCTTCAATGCAATAAAGATGAACTTCGGCTATTGACAAGGGAAGCTGACGAATTAGTATCTATATTTTCAGCATCAATCAGAACATTAAGAAATAAAAAAAGTAAGCAATAAATATTGTTGCAGTTAAAAATCCCAAAATCCTAAATCCCAAAATCCAAAAATGATTTTTGAATTCAATAACTACGTTCCTGTTGTACATGAATCATCCTTCATTCATCCCAATGCCACCATAACAGGTAATGTAATCATCGGCAAAAACGTTTACATCGGTCCCGGTGCTGCATTGCGTGGTGACTGGGGCGAAATTATTATAGAAGACGGATGTAATGTGCAGGAGAATTGTACCATTCACATGTTTCCCGGAGTTACTGTTTTGTTAAAGGAAGGTGCACACATCGGACACGGAGCGATTATACATGGGGCCACAATTGGTAAAAATGTTTTGGTGGGAATGAATGCTGTTGTGATGGATAATGTGATTGTTGGTGATAATTGCATTATTGGTGCTCTGTGTTTTGTGCCCGAAGGAATCGAAATACCTAAACGTAAAATTGTGGTAGGCAATCCTGCAAAAATCATTAAAGATGTAACCGATGAAATGATTGAATGGAAAACAAAAGGTACACAACTTTACCAGCAATTGCCTGCTGAACTCTATGCCACATTAAAACCCTGCGAACCTTTGAGAGAAATTCCTGCGGACCGGCCTAAACAACAGGATGTTTATAAAAACTGGAAGAAGAAGGATTAAGAAATTTTATCTTCCCCTTGAAAAAAATTAAGCAGCAGTATTCAATGCAAATGTTTCCTCCTTGCTGAAATCAATTGCAGAAATAAGTTCATCATTTCCTTTAACCAATATCATTTTAAAAGAACCTTTTGCACAATCTAATTTATAGATGGTTGTTTGATTATTGAATTGCTCCATCTTATACGACCGTATGTTTCCTAATTTGTTCTGAACAAACCTGAATAACCGCTTCCATCTTTTAGGTGTAATTAATTCCGCATCTAACTTATTGCAGATGATAACTGATGATCCGATACTAAGGCGGTTGTAATAACGCGCAATTTTTTCAGCAGCGGTTTGATACTTCGACTTTACTTTGTTTTCTGCCGCAGCAATAATGGTGGCCATCAATGCTATCGGCAGTGTGATGTAAACTTTGTTTTGCTTTGTTTTCATGGCTTTGAATATTTGTTCTTTACATTCCAATCATTTCAAATAACAAGCCAAACATACAACCTCGCTGGTGGGGTATCCACTATAAATGACTGAAACCTTACAATTTGAAGACAAATGGTCAAATTGATTGAGTGTTTGGGAAAACAAACGTGATCAAGAACTATATTGAAAGCTTAATTACTACTTTACTTTCCAACACAAAATTATTTTTCAGCTTCTGCATCAAATCATTTGTTCTTCCTCTCCTGATTTCAAAAATAATTTTGCAGGGTTCGTTGTAATCCTGTTCTTTTAAAATGGTGGGTTCGCTACGCAGCCATTGCAACACTTCGTTTGTTTGCTCGTATGGAAAAACAATTTCAAAAACATCATTAATGGTTTTAGTAATAATAGTTGCGTTGTTCAATGCATCAGCCGCAGCCGCTTTGTAAGCAGCAATCAATCCCGGAACGCCTAACAATGTACCGCCAAAATAACGCGCTACAACCACCAGTACATCCGTTAATTCTTTTGATTGAATTTGTCCGAGTATCGGTTTTCCTGCCGTGCCAGCCGGTTCGCGGTCGTCACTGAAACGAAAAACAGTCGGGTCGGTGGTAAACCGAAAAGCATAACAATGATGATTGCATTGATAATGTTCTTTCTTAACCTCGTGCAAATATTTTTTTACTTCCTGTTCATTAGCAATGGGAAAAGCCGACCCGACAAACTTGCTTCCGCGATCTTTAAAAATTCCTTCGGCAGGAGCTTGAATCGTTTTGTAAGAATCGTCAAACAACATTTTTGTTTTGATAAAAGCTGATTGTATCATCACCAGAGGTTTGAGTGGATGCTGGTGATAAGTTCAAATGCGGAGCTTTGATTCCATCATTCAATAAAATATTTCCGGTGATAACTCTTGCTTCATCCCAGCAACCAGAATCAATAAACGATTGAAGTAAAATGGCTCCTCCTTCCACCAAAATTGATTGAATATTTTGCTGGTGCAATTGAGTCAACATTTCCTTTACAGTGAAATTATTTTCATGCAACTGAATGTGTTTTATTTTCTCAACCGAAGTTTTTTGTTGCATAGTAAAAATGATTGTCTCATTGATACCGTCAAAAATACTCAGGTGAGAAGGCAGTTTTAAATCTTTATCAATTACGATTCTGGTTGGCGATTTACCAAACCATTCCCGCACATTCAGTTTCGGATTATCAGTTAAAGCAGTATTGGTTCCAATCATAATTGATTGCTCTTCACTCCGCCATTTATGAACCTGTATTTGAGAAAGCGGATTGCTTATTAAAACACGTTCATTCTTTTTTCCAATGAAGCCATCTTTGCTCTGCGCCCATTTTAAAATAATATAGGGCCGTTTGCGCTGATGAAAAGTAAAAAATCTTTTGTTGAGCGCTGCACATTCGTTTTCTAAAACCGGTGTGATCACTTCAACACCAGTAGCATTCAGTTTGGCAATTCCTTCACCATTCACTTTTGCAAAAGGGTCCCTGATACCAACTACTACTTTAGGAATTTTATGTTGCAGAATTAAATCAACACAAGGCGGAGTTTTGCCATAATGCAAACACGGTTCCAGACTCACATACAGCGTGCTTTTGGAAAGGAGTTGTTGATTGGTTACACTATTAATCGCATTCACCTCTGCATGCGCTTTACCAAATTCCTGATGCCAGCCTTCGCCAATAATTTTATCATCCAGCACAATCACACAACCCACCATCGGGTTGGGAGCTACATTTCCTGATCCAAGTGCGGCTAATTGCAAACATCGTTGCATGTATAGTTCGTGATTCATCTTTTGTTCTTTACGTCATTGCGAGCCTCCTTCAGGCGAAGCAATCTTTCAATAGCGTGAGATTGCTTCGTTCATCACAATGACGGATTATTATAATCTGTGCAAAGAAAAACTTTATGTTCTTTGCAGGCAATGAATCTGCAGAAAATTCAAAATTTATTGAAAACATCATTGATTAAATTGTATGATAATGATGAAGCTTCTGCAATTACAAGATTGGTTTTGTCTGAAATATTTGGCTATTCCTCTACAGATTTTGTAATAAATGGCAAGCAAGAAGTTTCAATCGAAATAGAACATCAACTTTTTAAAATCCTTGATCGGTTAAATCAATCAGAACCGATGCAGTATGCTTTAGGAACTGCCTGGTTTTATGGATTGAAATTAATTGTGAGCCCACAAGTATTGATTCCACGCCCTGAGACAGAGGAATTAGTGGATTGGATTATTGATGAAAATAAAAACGCTTCTGCTTCAATTCTCGACATAGGTACCGGAAGCGGCTGTATAGCCATTTCACTGGCAAGTAGAATGGCGGTAGCTAAAATTGCTGCAATGGATATTTCAAAGGGAGCTTTAGAAATAGCCAAACAAAATGCGGCATTAAATAAGGTTAGTATTGAGTTTATTCATAGTGATATTTTGAATCCAGGAATATCCGGTTCTGTTTACGATATTATTGTGAGCAATCCTCCTTACATACTGCAATCAGAGCGGAATGCAATGGATAAGCATGTGCTAGAATTTGAACCGCATATTGCATTGTTTGTTTCGGATAATGATCCTTTAATTTTTTATAAAGCGATTGTAAACTACGCAGTACAATATCTTAAACCTGAAGGTCACTTATATTTCGAAATTAATCCTTCAAAAGCAGATGAACTTGTTGCTCTATTGCAAGAGAGTAATTACAAAGAAATTATCCTAAAAAAAGATATGCAAGGAAAAGATAGGATGATGAGGGGTACAAAACACTGAAATCAATTACATTTGCCCTCTTAAATTTAGAAATCCAATGAACATTCACGAATATCAGGGTAAAAGCATTTTAAAAAGTTTTGGAGTTGCTATCCAGGAAGGAATTGTAGCCGATACGCCTGAGAAAGCAGTAGAAGCAGCCAAGCAATTGAAACAGGAAACCGGTACAAATTGGTGGGTAGTAAAAGCACAAATTCATGCTGGTGGACGTGGAAAGGGTGGCGGAGTGAAATTGGCCAAAAGCCTTGACGAGGTAAAAGAAAAAGCTACCCAGATAATAGGCATGCAATTGATTACTCCGCAAACTGGCAAGGAAGGTAAAAAGGTTAATAAAGTATTGATTGCTGAGGATGTTTATAACGACAAGGATAAAACCAAAGAGTTTTATATGAGCGTGTTGCTAAATCGCCAAAAGGCTTGTAACACGATTATGTATTCAACCGAGGGCGGAATGGACATTGAAGAAGTGGCCGAAAAAACGCCTCACCTTATACATAAAGAAGATATAGACCCTAAAGTAGGATTGCAGCCTTTCCAAATGCGTAAAATTGCTTTTAATCTTGGCCTGAGTGGCAATGCTTTTAAGGAAATGACAAAGTTTGTAGCTGCTTTGTACAGAGCTTATGAGCAAACTGACTCATCAATGTTTGAAATCAATCCGGTTTTGAAAACCGCTGACGACAGAATTTTAGCGGTTGATGCAAAAGTTAATTTGGATGAAAATGCATTATATCGACATAAGGATTATGCCGATATGCGTGATATTACGGAAGAAGATCCAACGGAAGTTGAAGCCAGTGCCTTCGACCTTAACTATGTGAAGTTAGATGGCAATGTAGGTTGCATGGTTAACGGTGCAGGTTTGGCAATGGCCACCATGGACATTATCAAATTAGCAGGTGGTGAGCCAGCCAACTTTTTAGATGTGGGTGGAACAGCTAATGCTGAAAGAGTGGAGAAGGCGTTCAAAATTATTTTGAAAGACAAAAATGTTAAAGCAATTCTTGTAAATATTTTTGGAGGTATTGTTCGTTGCGATCGCGTAGCACAGGGTATTGTGGATGCCTATAAAAACATTGGTGAAATTCCGGTGCCTATCATCATTCGTTTGCAAGGTACCAATGCTGTTGAAGCTAAAAAAATCATTGATGAAAGCGGCTTGAAAGTTTTTTCAGCCATACAATTAAAAGAAGCTGCTGATTTGGTGCAGCAAGTAATTCATTAAATTATGAATTATGAGTTATGAATTATGAATTTATTTTCTTTGACTCATAACTCATAACTCAACATTTATAACTTTATAAACATGCAATTTTACGATTCCGAAAAAAATTTTTTGGGCATCACAGAGCCTGAACTTTCCAATTATGAAAAGTCGAAATATGTGATTCAATCAGTTCCTTACGAACATACTTCTTCTTATCTGAGCGGATCCGACAAAGGACCTCAAGCCATTTTGCAAGCTTCGCATTTTGTAGAGTTTTATGATGAAATGTTGGGAGTTGAAACCTATAAAAGCTGTGGTATTTGTACCGCTGAGCCATTGCAGTTTGGCAATAAAGTAGATGCTGAAGCTATTCAGTTAATTGAAGAGGCTACCGATAAATTTATTGCTGATGGAAAGTTTGTAATTTCATTGGGAGCTGAGCATACAGTTACATTTGGTTTTGTTAAATCGCATCTCAAAAAATATAAAAACCTTAGTGTATTGCAGCTTGATGCGCATGCAGATCTTCGTTTATCTTATCATGATAATATTTACAGTCATGCATCAGTAATGGCACGGGTGCATGAGTTGGGTGTTCCCTTAACTCAAATTGGAATTCGTGCATTAAGCAAACCGGAAGCGGAATTATCTGCTTCATCTGACATGATACATACATTTTATGCACACGACATTCGGAAAAATAAAAACTGGATGGATGCTGCAATTGCCACACTTTCTGAAAACGTTTATTTAACCATTGATGCTGATGGATTTGATCCTTCTATTATGCCTGCAGTGGGCACCTCAGAGCCGGGAGGATTATTCTGGGATGAGACCATGGAATTTTTAAAGCGTGTTATTGAATCAAAAAAGGTAGTAGGTTTTGATATTGTGGAATGTGCACCTATGGAAGGAACTATTATTTCTGAATATACGCTTGCAAAACTTTGTTACAGGATTATTGGTTTTTTAGAAACGAGAAGAGCATAGTTTAGATTTAGTTTTTGGTTAAAACAATATTAACAGGTTGCTTTTCAGTAACAAATAGTTGAAACTACTATTTTTCGATTTTATAATTATCGCTTAATATAAGTTAAATTTCTAATGACAGCAGCACAAAATCAAATTAAAAAACTTTTTCAAATACGTAATCAATTTGGCAACGAATTTTTGATTGACAAAAAACAGTTGCTTCAAAGTATTGATGTTAAAAAGCTAAGAAGTAAGAAGCTGATTGATGTTTTTTATAACACCCTGCTTTTTATTGTAGCCTATCCCGACAATAAGATAGTTTATGATTTAGCAACAGCTAAATTGGTTGAGTTAATTGAATGTATAAAGGCTGATAGTGCTAATGAAATCCGTTTTTTTAATTCAGGATTGGTTGGTGGTTTAATTTGTTCTCAATTTGGTTTTGAGATGGTAAAGTGGTTGAGAAATCAATTTGGAAACAATGTTCAAATTGATTCTATCGCAGCACCTGACTCACAAGTTCGTTATATTATAACTGCAATGCTGCCCCAGATTGAATCTGAAATTCTGGAGGATGAGAACAGTACCTGGAAGCAATGGTTAAGCGATTTTACTGACGAAGGAGAAGATCTTTTAGATTCATTAATAAATCTCTTCGATCAATCAACACTTCGGCCTGAAGCTAAGGACGAGCTATGGAATTCGCTGGTGATTTTTGTTTCCTTTCGTTTTTTAGGACCCTGTAAATTGCCTGATCATTTAATAGTGGTTAATTATCACAAAACGATAGTAAGGAAAGCATCGCTAACTGTTCGTAGTAACGATAAAATAGTAAAGGCAAAACTTAAATTAAGTGACGCAGAGAAAATAATTGAATGTGCAAGAGTGGTGCTTGTTAGTCAAACTCGAGAAATAGACCCCATTAGCTTCTCTGATCCTGCAAGCGTAACATATTACTATTTGCCGCGCGGACTTTCCATTGCATTATTTGGCATGCACACTGATAGAAGGCATCCTATTGATTGCTACATGGGGTACATGGTATTTAAAAATGGCTGGCCAATTGGATACGCAGGTTCATGGGTGCTGTTTGATAGTGCGCGTATCGGATTAAATATTTTTAGTACTTATAGGGGTGGCGAATCGTTATTTGTTTTTGAACAAATTTTAAAATTGCATAAGCATGTTTACCATTTAAAAAGGTTTAGTGTAGACCCCTATCAGATCGGTAAGAATAATAGTGATGGAATAAAATCGGGTGCATTTTGGTTGTATTATAAGTTTGGATTTCGTCATCTCAACAACGAACTCAGAGAATTAGCCAATATTGAGCGAAAGAAAATTTTAACTCAAAAAGGGTACAGAAGTTCCTATCAAACCATGAAGTTGTTAGCTGGTGGCAGATTGGAACTAATTCTTGATAGATCAACTACTGTTAGTTTTGATGTTACCGATTTGAGTTTAGCCTATCGGGCAATAGTAAAAAGCAAATATGCAGGCAATCGTAAACTTGCGATTCAGGATGCTAGAAGTAAATTATTAAAGATTTTACGTATGCAGGCATTAATAGCTGATGAAAACTTGAATTATGTGATAAATAACTGGTGTGTTATTTTGATGTCGAGTCTAGAAACCTGGAAAAATGATGAGGTAATGCTGGCTACACTTAAGGAAATGTTTTACCTGAAAGTAAATGGAAATGAAGACGATTATATTAGGCTTTTACAGCGATCTAAAAAATTTATTCAACTGATAAAAGCTACTCTTATTTAGCGCGAATTTCCTATACATTTTAAACTATTTTCAAGTCATTTTACAGCTGTTTGTTTTTTTTAGCTGACATAACTTTCTGGAGCAACTAACGTAGAAGTGGATGAATAGAATCCTTTAATGACAAAATTTATTTTTCAAGTTTTAATCTACGTATCAAATGGTTTGATTAAAAATACCTTTTCAACTAAAATTTTTTATTTCCATGCTAATGGGAATTAGATTAATTATTTCGTTAACAATATTGTTAACTTGCATTTGCATTAATGTGAATGCTCAGGTGGCAGCAAGGTTTAGAGTAACCGCATTTTCATCTCAAAGTACATCAGTATTTAGTGTTTCTAATGAAATGGAAGTATATCCTGAAATGACTGTTTACATTCCCAACGCTTTTACACCAAATGATGATGGTGTTAATGATACGTTTGGGGTTGTAGGTGCGGGTATTGCAAATTTCAGTATGGTAATTTACAATAGATGGGGCCAATTAATGTTCGAGTCAACTGAAGTTGATCAACATTGGGATGGTACTTACAAAGGAAATACGCCTGCTTTGGGAAGCTATTTTTATAGTATTACTGCTCAAGGATTAAAAGGGGCAAGGCAAACTAAAAACGGTTCTTTTGATTTGATTCGATAGTTTGGTTATAAAACTAAGTAATCTGCTTTTTGATTTTTTTTATATAAAATTCCCTGATTGATGGTTGAGATTATTTAAAAAAGAACCAACAAATTAATTCTATTCATTTTGGAATTCTCATTTATCTTTGCAGTGAGTATCAAGATATTTATATCATGAACAACTACCGAATATCAAATAAAGGAACCACTGCTCTTTTTAATAATAAATTTTTGGAGGCGTTAACCCGTACTCATGTTGCAGTTCCAATTGTATTATACAATGGCGTTGGATTAATTATTTTATTTTATGCATCAAGATACACCTCATTAAATATGATACATGCATTGTATCTTTTTCCGTTGGGTATGTTTACTTTTTCATTGGTAGAATATTGCATTCATCGGTTTCTTTTTCATTTCACACCTAAAAACGAAAAGCAAGAGCATTTTAAATATAAAATTCATGGTGTTCATCACGAATATCCGCGCGACAAGGAACGTTTGGTAATGCCTCCGGTGGTATCTATATTGATTGCTGTTTTTTTTTACATTGTTTTTAGATTACTTATGGCAGAAACTGTACTGTTGTTTTTCCCCGGTTTTTTGAGTGGATATTGTGTTTATCTTTCGATTCATTATGCGGTGCATCGTTATCGTCCTCCAAAGAATTTTTTGCGCATTTTATGGACGCACCATGCACTTCATCATTATAAAGCAGATGACACCGCTTTTGCCGTGAGTTTACCTATTTGGGATCATTTGTTTGGAACGTTACCTCCAAGAGGTGATAAATCTTTTAACGAAAGCAAGGATAAACTTTCGGAGATTTTGTGAGTTGCTTGAAGTTAATCGTACAAAGAAGATGAACAAGAGTTGATTATTTTTGTCTTGTTACTTTATACGTTGATTTTATATGAAATTTACTAAAATTCTTATAGCCAATCGTGGCGAAATTGCTTTACGGATTATGCGATCGGCTCGCGAAATGGGAATTGCAACAGTTGCTGTTTATTCGGAGGCTGATCGAAATGCGTTGCATGTTAGATATGCTGATGAGGCATTTTGTATTGGAGCGCCTCCATCATCGCAAAGTTATTTGCTGATACATAAAATTATTGAAGTAGCCCAACAAGCGGGCGCTCAAGCTATACATCCCGGATATGGTTTTTTGTCGGAGAATGCAGGCTTTGCCAGAGCGGTGCGCGAAGCAGGTTTGATTTTGATTGGTCCTTCGCCTGAAGCGATGGAGATGATGGGTAATAAATTATCAGCGAAAGCGGCCGCCAAGAAGTATAATATTCCATTGGTGCCCGGTACTGATTATGCAATTTCTGATATTGCTGAGGCAAGCAAGGTGGCAACAAAGGTGGGCTTTCCAATTCTGATAAAAGCAGCAGCCGGTGGCGGTGGTAAGGGTATGCGTATTGTGGAACGATCGGAACAGTTTGAAGAGATGATGAAAATGGCGGTGAGTGAAGCCACTTCTGCTTTTGGTGATGGGTCGGTATTTATTGAGCGTTATGTGGGTTCACCTCGACATATTGAAATACAAGTACTGGGTGATACGCATGGGAATATTGTGCATTTGTTTGAGCGCGAATGTTCGGTACAACGTAGACATCAGAAAGTGGTGGAAGAAGCACCTTCATCTGTTTTAACGCCTGAAATTAGAAAGGCAATGGGAATTTGTGCGGTGCAGGTGGCTAAGGCTTGCGATTATGTAGGA
>JANNXV010000127.1:0-14778 GCA_031409815.1 Bacteroidota bacterium | reverse complement strand
TGCTTGGCCAAAATCAAAATACGGTTAACACAAGAATTGGAGCAGCCAATTATGATTTTGGACATGTGTTTAGCACCTGGACTGGAGGCGGAATAGCTGGCTTGGGAGTTGTATGTAATAATTCTCAAAAGGCGAGAGCTGTTACAGGCTTTACTTCAGTTGGTGATCCTTTTGATATAGATTATGTGGCTCATGAAATGGGTCATCAATTTTCGGGTAATCATACTTTTAATACGAATGATGCAAATTGTGTTGCTCAACGCAATGCATCAACTGCATATGAACCAGGAAGCGGAATCACAATAATGGGGTATGCAGGTGTGTGTGGTAGTGATAATCTGTCGAATCATAGTATTCCAAATTTTCATACAATAAGTTTTGATGAAATACAAAATTTTACTACTACAGGTGGAGGTGCTACCTGTGCAGTTACCACTCCAACAGGTAATAATCCACCTGTTATTACGATGAACAATTATCAATACGATATTCCTTTTAATACTCCGTTTAAATTAACGGGATCAGGTACTGATCCCAATGGCGATACCCTTACTTATAGTTTTGAAGAATTTGATTTAGGCGCTGCTTCGTCATGGAATACTGCCATTGGGAATGCCCCAATTTTCGGTCCAATAGCTCCGACATTAAACCCCTGGAGGTTATTACCTAAGTTAAGTAATATCCGCACAGGCATCAATAGCCCTGGAGAGTTTAAGCCCAATTATGCTCGAACCCTTCACTTTCGATTAACATTAAGAGACAATCGTTTGAATGGTGGAGGCGTTACTTATGATGATTCTTTGATTGCAGTTAACGTGGTAAATACGGTTACCCCATTTGCTATTACCTATCCTAACACTACAGGTATTTCGTGGCCGGTTGGTTCCACTCAAACCATTACTTGGGATGTAGCAAATACTACTGCCGCACCTATTAATACGAGTATGGTAAATATTTATCTTTCAACTGTTCCAATTGCAACATATCCTTTTGCCATTCAGCTGGCAACAAATGTTCCGAATACCGGTAGTTATACTTTTGTTGTGCCCAATAATATTACCACCACTGCACGAGTTTTAGTTGAGGCAGTTGGAAACATCTTTTTTGATATCAACGATAAAAATTTTGCAATAGCTTCTGCTGTTGGCATTGATGAAAATACCATTAATGGAGAAAGCATTAATGTTTATCCTAATCCAGCTGAAAACAGCATTAATATTATTTTGTCAGGAAAATTGAGAGGTGAAGTGCAAATTGGTTTAACAAACGCATTAGGACAAATTATTTATTCAGAAAAATCTAACAAGCATTCAGAGGCGTTAATCACAAACCTTGCTATTGAAAACTACCCTCGCGGAGTTTATTTTGTTAAAATTGATTCCAATCAAGGAAGTGCGATAAAGAAAATAGTAAAGCTCTAAGTTTTTTTATAGCAATGAAATCATAGAGAGCCATAGATTTAATCTTTGGCTCTCTATTTTTTCTTTATTGTGGTTTCCGGAAGTTTATTGTCCAAAACATCGTAAATGCTGTATCCTTTTATTTCATCCGTTTTCATTTTCTCGTTAAGATGATGTATGGTGGTAGTAATAATATTTATATCAGCAATTTTTTTAGCATCCACATGAAATAATAAACAACTTCTTTCTTTAAAATAGCCCAGGTATCTTAATCCCTCCAGGCAATTTAACTGTCGGCTTATTTTAAATGCTTTCCACTCAGTGAGTTTTGGTACTTGTACAATTAGCTCGCTATATAAGTTGTTCTCTTGTGCAAAACTAGCGTTGAAACAGAAAAGGGTAATTATTAGAATTTTCCACATCTATTGCAAAGTACTATTGTAGCTAGATGGAAATAAGCAAAAGGCACGTTTTTCTTACATAAGTATATACTTAAAAAAGAAAAGGCTGTCTCCAATGAGAGACAGCCTGTTTGTCATAGTAGTATGTCAGCTTTTTATTTTAGTAGCACTAGTTTGTTGTAGTAGATATTTTCTCCTGTAGAAATTCTGTAAGTATAAATTCCTTGTCTAAAGTTATCTTCAGTATGGCAGTGGCTGTTCTATTTTTACCATTCTTCACCAGTCATCAAATCACTCAATGAGAGGAATTTTAATAGTTTTGATTTTTAATAGATTCTGATATGAACGAACAGATTAAAACGATTGAGCAATACCATTCTGTGTATAAGAAAAGTGTGGATCAGCCTGAGCAATTTTGGGAGCAGATAGCATCCAACTTTATTTGGAAAAGAAAATGGGATAAAGTTTTGCAATGGGATTTTGATCAGTTCAATGTAAAATGGTTTGATGGTGCTCAATTAAACATTACAGAAAACTGTCTGGATCGGAATGTGAAACAACAGCCGGATAAAATTGCTATCATCTGGGAACCTAATGATCCAACCGAAGCATCAAGAAAAATTACTTATGATGAATTGCTTAAAGAAGTTTGTCGCGCTGCCAACATGCTAAAGAAGTTTGGTGTTAAAAAAGGTGATCGTGTTTGTATTTATATGCCAATGATTCCGGAAGTAGCATTTGCTATGTTGGCTTGTGCAAGAATTGGTGCTGTTCATTCCGTAGTTTTTGCGGGGTTTTCAGCAGCATCGCTTGCTGATCGAATTAATGATGCTACCTGTAGTTTGGTTCTCACAACTGATGGCGCCTACCGCGGATCGAAAAAAATTGCCATCAAAGATATTGTTGATGAAGCAGTGATAAAATCTCCATCCGTAAAAAATGTAATTGTTTTTCAACGCACAAAAGATCCAGTTACAATGAATCAGTCACGAGATCATTGGTGGCATGATGCGATTATTGGTTGTTCGCATTTGTGTGAACCCGAAACAATGAATGCAGAAGACATGCTGTTTATTCTATACACATCCGGTTCAACCGGAAAACCAAAAGGTGTGGTACATACAACAGCTGGTTATATGATTTATACATGGTACTCATTCGTTAATGTGTTTCAATATGAAAGTGATCAAGTGTTTTGGTGTACGGCTGATGTAGGTTGGGTAACAGGTCACAGTTACATTATTTACGGACCTTTATTAGCTGGTGCAACCACTGTAATGTTTGAGGGTGTTCCCACTTATCCTGATGCCGGACGTTTTTGGCAGACTATTGAAAAGCATAATGTAAATATATTCTATACTGCACCCACAGCTATCAGGTCTTTAATGGCTTGTGGTAATGATTTCATTGCTCTGTACGAAATGAAATCATTAAAAACTTTAGGCTCGGTTGGAGAACCCATCAACGAAGAAGCCTGGCATTGGTATGATGAAATGGTTGGTAAAAAGAGATGTGCTGTTGTGGATACCTGGTGGCAAACAGAAACCGGAGGAATATTAATTTCTCCCTTAGCACATATCACTCCAACAAAACCAACTTTTGCAACATTGCCATTACCCGGAATTCAACCCATATTGGTGGATACACAAGGAAATGAAATAAAAGAAAACGGAGTGGAAGGAAATCTGTGTATTAAGTTTCCGTGGCCGGGCATGTTGCGCACAACTTATGGCGATCATGAGCGATGCAGAACAAATTATTTTGCTACCTATAAAAATTTGTATTTCACCGGTGATGGTTGCAGAAGAGATGAAGATGGTTATTACAGAATTATTGGCAGAGTTGATGATGTGATTAATGTGTCGGGCCATAGGTTAGGAACTGCTGAAGTGGAGAATGCCATCAACGAAGATCCTAATGTGATCGAGTCAGCTGTAGTTGGTTTTCCTCATGCCATAAAAGGACAGGGAATTTATGCCTATGTAATTTGTGATGTAATGCCAGTTGATCTAACACAAAAAACAAAAGAGATTAATGAAATGGTTACAAAAGTAATTGGTGCTATTGCCAGACCCGATAAAATTCAGTTTGTAACCGGCTTGCCCAAAACACGCAGCGGAAAAATTATGCGCAGGATACTGCGTAAAATTGCCGAAGGTGATACAGGTAATTTAGGTGATACTTCAACTTTACTTGATCCAACTGTGGTGGAAAGTATTTTAAAAAATGCTATCGTTTAAATTGGGCTTATCAATAATTAAAACCAATTGTAAACATCAGTCTATTATTGCTTAAACTTTCTGAAATACCAGCTTGTGCAACATTATTTAATGAGTACTGGCTATAAAACGATCCTTTGTGTGTATAAGCATAAGCCACATCAATATACACATTTTTATTTCTGAATCCCATTCCACCGGTAACGCTGTATTGACTTTGATCTGTTTTACTGTCTGTAATAATATTCGAAGAAAAAGGTGAGGTAGAATACGAGCCACCCAATCTAAATCGCATTATATCATAACGGTATTCGCCTCCAAAACGAAAGGTGTGTGATGCGCCATATCTTTGCTTTATGGTTGTATTAACATCGCTATAGGAAAATTGTACTGCAGGATCTTTTTCTTTAAAACTTGCCATGCTGTAGTCAGTAAATTCATACTCGGCACTAATTAGCGCTTGTTTACCAATAATAAAAGCCATGCTGCCTATTGCATGAAAAGGGGTGGCAAGGCGATAATTAAACGGAATAAAAATTGGCGAATACCATTCGCGGTAAGCGCTGCCGGCAGTTGAATCATTAACAGTTACTACAGATCTAATGTTGGTAGCAAATTCATCACTCAAAGTATAAGAAGTTGGGGTGTGAATGGCTAAACCAAAACGAACAAAATCAGCCGGACGATAAATAACGCCAAATTTTCCATTGATTCCTGTGCCTCTTGTTCTCAGCGATTGGGTGTAAGTAAAGTATTGAAAATTGTAAATCGAATCAGTGCTTATTATTTGATTGTTATAATCTGATTCAGTCCAAATCATATCTTCCTGATAATTTAAAGTGGTTAACCCTAAGGTTACTCCAAAATAAAGTTGATTATTGTAATTGGTGCCAAACGAAAAATCCCATTCTCCCTGGCCTCCTCTGGTTTCAACAGTTCGTTGTTGAGCTACATCTCCATTGGGTATTACGCTAATATAAGATAAGGTGTCAGTAGTAGTATTTATTAAGTAGGATTGATAAGCTAAATCAACATCAAACGGATATACATAAGGAAGTGATGAGGGGCCAATGCCATTAGCTTGCTCAGCATAGCTATCCAATAATGAATTGTTTTTGTTTAGACCCTTTGCCAAATAATTATTGCTGAAATCGTTTAGTCTATTGTAGCCAATTCCAAAAGACCAACTTTTCAAAGCTTTGCTTTCATCCTTTAAGTCAAAATTCCAAACAGCACCAAAATTTCCAAAGTTGAAATTAAACCTGCTTGCGCTGCTGGTAGCACCTAATAATTCACTATCCGTGTTTTTGAGTATAAACGTAGGGCTAAATGAAAACTCAGATCTGCGATACAATGCAATGCCGGCAGGGTTTGTAGCCATCACACTCAAATCGGCACCTAGTGCCCCAAAAGCATTGCCCATACTTAAGCTACGTGCGGTGCTGCCATAATTTATCATACTAAATCGAAGCGCATCAATTTCGTTTTGAGCATTCGTTTTTGTTGTTAAAAAAAAGCATGCAATAAGCATGCTTTCAAATAATCGTTTCATAATCGAATATAAATTTATTTTCTTCTGGCCGGTGAACCTGGGTTTTGATTTTGTGGAGCAGCAGGAGCGCTTTGCGTAGGTCTGCTGTATGAATTATCCGGACGTGAATAATTCTGCGAATCATTGTTTTTTTCACGTTGAGGCTTTACAGGAGCATTGTTTTGCTCAGGTGTCCTTGTTCCTTTACCAGGATTGTTTTTTGGAGCAGGTTCTGTATTCCTATCGGGCTGATATCCGGGATTGGGAGACTGATAATTTTTAGGATTGTTTTTTGGGGTCTCGTTTTTAGGATTACTATTGTTGGGTGACGAATAATCTTTTGGATTGTTGTTGCGAATAGGAGCCTCATACGCAGGATTTTTTTCCGGAGTGCTATTGTTTGGGTTCTTTGTAGGAGCACTATAGTCCATATTCGATTTTGGAGGGAGATTATTATTCGCAGGGTTTTTTGTTGGAGAACTGTATTCGTTCAGATCATTTTTAGAAGGCACACCGTTTTTGGGGTTTTTAACTGGTGCACTTTCTAACGTGTTTTTTGGGTTTACTATTTCTGAATTAACCACATGCTTAGGATTACTAAAAGCACCATTGCCAATAGACTCGCTGTTAACATTGGTATGATTATTTTTTGGAGTTACTGCATGCTCAGCAGCACCATTTGAATTGGCATATAACTGACCTATTGAATGCGTGTTGACATGGATGTTGCCAGCAGTGCCATTGTTTCGAGGGCCATAATAATAACTATACGGATCGTTGCTGTTGTAGTAATATGGATTAAAAGTTCCGCAATAAAGTCCAGCATAATAGCCATTCCAATAACCTTGATTGTAACCTGCTCCATATCCACCATATCCATACCATGGAGAATTGTAAGGAGAATACCAGGGGTCATAGAATCCATAACCCGGATAACCATATCCATAACCAAATCCAAAACCTACTCCGTAAGTTGGTTGCCAGAAATTGTAGCCTAGGTAAATACTTACACCATAGGAGTAAGGATTGTAGTCATACCAATAGGAATTAGTATAGTATGGATCATAATAGCCCCAGCCACATGGATGATTAAACCTTCTTAAACTAGCAGTGTAGGCATAGTCGTAATAATCATCATCGTCATAGTAATTATTGGTGATATAGGTGTTGCCATCACGTTGTTCGGTAGAAGTGGAACTTGGCGCACTATTTCCCGCGTCATTTTGAAAACGATTGTTGTCAACATTGTTATTTGTATTGTTGGTTGTTGAGTTATCGCCAACATTGCTTTGCTGCGCCCCATCATTATTGGTGCTGTTATTTCCACCTGAATTATTTTCATATTGATCAGTATTCCTGTCGCGGCTGCTATAATAAACATCATCACTATAGCCAGTAGTAGCGTAGCGAGATGATGAGCAAGCTGATAACAATGCAAAAGTTGAAATGGCAAGTACAAGTTTTATCTTTTTCATTTTTTGTTTCCTCCTTTAGCAGGATTTGCTTTTTAGATGTTGTTTAAACGATTTAGTTTAACTCACATTGTTAATGTGACTGATGTTTTACAATTTTGTCCACCAGACGATTTCAAACACTGTACCAAATTATTTACAAAGTTACAAAGTATGAGCAACCAGTTAACGAGCAGAAAAGACAATTATTCAGAATGGTACAACGAACTTGTGACCAAAGCCGACCTCGCTGAAAACAGCGCTGTGAGAGGGTGTATGGTGATAAAACCGTATGGTTATGCCATCTGGGAAAAGATGCAAGCCGACCTTGACAGGCGTTTTAAAGAGACCGGACATCAGAACGCTTATTTCCCGCTCTTCATTCCAAAATCATTTTTCAGCAAGGAAGCAAGCCATGTAGAGGGCTTTGCAAAAGAGTGTGCCATCGTTACTCATTATCGTTTAAAGAATGATCCGGATGGGAAAGGAGTAATTGTGGATTCGGATGCCAAGCTGGAAGAAGAATTAATCATTCGTCCAACTTCTGAAACCATCATTTGGAACACTTATCGTGGATGGATTCAATCCTATCGTGATCTTCCGCTACTCATCAATCAGTGGGCAAATGTTGTTCGCTGGGAAATGCGTACACGTTTATTTCTGCGTACAGCTGAATTTCTTTGGCAGGAAGGTCATACGGCACACGCTACTGCTGAAGAAGCAATTGCAGAAACAAAACAAATGCTCGATGTGTATGCTGCTTTCGCAGAAGAAATTTTAGCCATACCTGTAATAAAAGGAACCAAAACGGCTAACGAACGTTTTGCGGGAGCATTAGACACCATGTGCATTGAAGCAATGATGCAAGATGGCAAAGCATTGCAGGCTGGCACCTCTCATTTTCTGGGTCAGAATTTTGCAAAAGCATTTGATGTAAAATTTACTACCAAAGAAGGCAAGCAGGAATTTGTATGGGCTACTTCATGGGGTGTTTCTACACGATTGATGGGTGCTTTGGTGATGTCGCATTCTGATGATGACGGTTTGGTTTTACCACCACGGTTAGCGCCAATACAAGTAGTAATTGTTCCTATCTACAAAAATGCAGAGCAACTAAGCATGATTGATGAACATGCCTTCAAGATTAAAAAATCATTGGAAGCAAAAGGTATCAGTGTGAAGTATGATAACCGCGATACCCAAAAACCGGGTTGGAAATTTGCCGAATACGAATTAAAAGGAATTCCGGTTCGCATTGCTATTGGTCCACGTGATATTGAACAGGGAACTGTTGAAGTGGCACGAAGAGACACCAAAGAAAAAGCAGTTTATCAGTTAACTGATCTCGATATAAAGATTGAGCATTTGCTTTCGCAGATACAGGAAAATATTTACCGTAAGGCGTTAAATTTCCGAGACGAAAACACGTATCATGCAGATACCTGGGAAGAGTTTACCAACATTATTGAAAACAAATCAGGATTTGTTTATGCGCATTGGGATGGCACTTCAGAATCCGAAGAAGCGATTAAAGAAAAAACAAAAGCCACCATTCGCTGCATTCCTTTAAACAATAAACTGGAAAACGGAAAATGTATTCTTACAGGCAACCCTTCCACACAACGTGTGTTATTTGCAAGAGCATATTAAAAAAATAAAATCACTTGTCATGCTGACGAAGGAAGCATCTCTCCCGTGTCGCGAGATGCTTCCTTCGTCAGCATGACAGAAAGTATATCATGAGTAATCTATCCATTAATCCACAATTGATCGAGCTGATTAAATCAAAATCGGTTTTGTCGAAAGACACAACGGATGTTGCATTTCAAATTTTCGTTCAGTTAAAAGAGTTGCTTTCGCAAATGGATAAATCATTACGTAATCAGTTCAACTCTTTTGATAAGCGGATAAAAATGGAATATGCCGACAAAGGAAATTTTGAAGCCGAATTAAAAGTAGCCGATGATATTTTGATTTTTATTTTACACAGCAATGCTTTTGTGTTTGATGAAAAGCATCCGCTTTTGAAAACGAGTTATGCTAATGAAGACAAATCACGCGCTACTTGTGGTATGATAAGTATCTATAACTTTTTAACAGACTCTTTTAAATTTGAGCGTAAACAGGATACAGGATTTTTGATTGCCCGTTTGTTTGTTAATCGGGAGAAACATTTTTTTGTTGAAGGCAAAAAACAATTAGGTGTTTTGTTTAACGATTTTGCGAACGATGTGTTGGACGAAAAAAAATTGCAGGCAATTGTTGAAACGGCTTTATTGCAAAGCCTCGAAATTGATGTTGTAGTTCCCCCTTTTGATCAGATGAAATCAATTACTGTTTATGATGCGATCGAATATTCATTACAAGCCACACTTTCTACCAGCAAACGTTTGGGGTTTAAGTTTGAGAGTGGGGCAAAGGATGTAGAATGAAATTATCACTTAAACAACTCTTCAATAACATTCCCACTACATCCACTCGGAAATCCAATATGTAAAAATGTGGAAACAGTAGGGGCAATATCGGTGATATTAATTTTTCGGGTGGTGCTTCCTTGTTTAATACTCCAGCCATACCACAGGAGTGGAACCTGAGTATCGTAATTATAAGGAGAGCCATGTGTGGTTCCGGTATGATCGCCTAAAAGTGATTCGATAATTCCTGGCTCAAAAATTAAAGCAATATCTCCTGATCGATTTCGATTGTAACCAAGTTGCGTGAGTGAGCGAGGTGCTTTTGTGAACTCTGAAGTGTTTAATTTTTCTGCAGTTATTGCATCAGCAATATCAAATTTACCCACTAAAAATTCGGCAAGTTTGCTTTGTATTTCAACCAAATTTATTTTTTTATCATTCAGTTTTGTGTGATTAAGATACACTTGATCATTTACATATTTGTTGAAAATGGAACTGTCGCCATATTCGTTTTTCAAAAAACTTTTAATGGTTCTGGCTATAGCAATTTCATCCGTCCATCCCGAAGGAATTTTATGTGCTTTTAGATATTCAGGGTTGGGTAGTGCAGCATGATCGGCAGTTAAAAAAACCAGGATATTCTCTTTGCCAAATTCTTTATTCAAAAATTGAAGTAAGTCGGCAAGGTCGCGGTCTAATCTTAAATAAGTGTCTTCAGTTTCCAGTGCGTTGGTTCCAAACTGGTGACCCACATAATCAGTAGCAGAAAAACTTAGTGTTAAAAGATCAGTAATATTATCAGCACCTAATCCTTCGCCTTTTATTGTCGCCACAGCAAAATCTTTAGTCAACGTATTTCCGAACGGAACCTTTCGAATTAAATCGTAACCGGCTGTAGTTTTTATCTTAGCTAAGTCGTGTGGGAAAACCGGTGCGGCTTCGCCTGAATAAGGCCGTTCAAAAATTGAATTATCTACTGTGTCGGCATATTGATTGGAAGAGTAAAGTAAATTCCAGGGTTGCGATAAATATTTATCGGGATATTTTGCGTTGTTAAAATCAACCACCCATGCTGGCAATTGAGTAATATAATGAGTGCTGCTCACAAAATTTCCGCTGATGTTGTCGAACCAGTATGCAGCATTGGCAGCATGGCCTGCAGGAAATATAGATGAACGATCTTTCAATGAAACACCAATTACTTTTGATTTCATACTGCTAAACATTCTCAGTTCATCACCAACAGTTGTTGTCAACAAATTTACCGGTGACATTTTTCCATTTTTATTATCACATCCAACACAATTCTCATTTATGTCGGTTACACAATATATGACGGAATCTGCTTTGCGATCAAACCAGGTGTTGCCTATAATTCCGTGTATGTTAGGTGTGGTTCCGGTAAAAATACTTGCATGCCCCGGACCGGTGTAGGTAGGCATGTAATTATACTGTGTGTTTTTACATTCAAAACCATCGCGAAGCAAAAGTTTAAATCCGTTGTTGCCAAGTAAATTCCAGTAACGATAAATATAATCGACACGCATTTGGTCCACCACAATGCCAACTACTAAACGCGGCTGTTTAAATGATTGGGTATTTACGGTTGTGTTTTTTTGTGCAGGAACTTGAAGGCAAATAATTGTAAAAAGAAAAGAAAATATTTTTTTCATAAGTGCATTGATTTATTTAATGAATGGAATTTATGCTAAACAGATGTAAGTATCACGATGCCTTTTTAATGAACCTGTTTTTATCTGATATGTTCGAGAAGTGCTGAATCAATTTCAGCATCACGACTCAAAATTAAAACTTAAAGGTGATTTGCCCCAATACATTAAAACCTGCCTGTGGATACAAATAATTGTCAGCATAAAGACGGTCGCCTGAAAAGTGAGCATAAGTATATCCGTTTGTACTGTACATTTCGTTCAAAACATTATTCAGCATGATACCAAAAAGTATTTCAGGTACAACTATATTATGAAGTGTATAATTAATTCGTACATCTAAACACTGATAGGGTTCTAATAGGCGTGATTGGTTTTGTGTATTGTCTAAATATTGTTGACCAACATATTTTTCAATCAGTTGCAGATGCAAATCTTCAATTGGTTTCCAGGTTAATGAAACTGCACTTATAATAGAAGGAGAGTAAGCAATAGAAACATTACTGTAGTTTATTTGTCGTTGACCGTAAGTGTCCCAATCATCCACATATTCAGTAAAAGTTTTGATTTTGTTTTTACTAAATGTAGCATTTGCATCCAATGACCATTTGCTATTAAAAATATATTTTAATTCGACCTCTGCTCCGCCTCTATAACTTTTGCCGGTATTACTTCTAATTGGATTTCCAACTTCATTTAACTGGCCAGTTACCACCAGTTGGTTTTTATAATCCATGTAATAGAAATTGACGCTTGCTAATAGTTTCTGACTTTTGAAACGGTAACCGGCTTCATAATCAATCATGCTTTCAGGTTCCGGTTTATTAATATGCTCAACATAATCATCGCGACTGGGTTCTTTGTTGCCAACACTTGCAGAAGCATAAACAGTGTTCGATGGATTGATGCGCAATGTTGCACCCGCTTTTGGATTAAAAAAATGTAAGGTCTCTTTTTGAGGCACCGTATTTAAGGCATCATCAATTCCATTGAATTGATAATTCACAGTTCGGGTTTGCAAATCAATAAACGCTTCCAAATTTTTTGAGATCAAATAATTTGCTTTACCATAAATATTAAAATCAGTTTTTAATGCATTATCGCTTTCATATCGATAACGAATTGGAGCATTGCCGGCATATTGTGCCCATATTATTTCTGAATAATGATCGCCATCGTATTGATTCCAGGCACCGCCAATATTCCATTGTAAATTTTGATTCATTTCATAATTTAACGAGTACGTTATTCCATAGAAATCATTGTCGAGCCATTTACGCCTTATTAGATTTGTGCTCACAATTGTGTCGGAACCAATTATTAGATCAGGTAAATTGTAGGAACTGAATAATCCACCTCCAAAAGCATCATTGGCTTTTTTATATTCCTCAAAATACCCTTTTCCTTTGGTATAGTGAGCGGCAAGATGCAGACTGATTGCATCCGAAATTTCATGTGAAAATAATAACTGATAATGATCTTGTTGGTAATTATCCACCTGGTTCTCATAAGTATAGTAATTATAATTTCTCTGGGAGTTTAATAGATTAGCAGCATCTTCATCGTCCAAATTATTATTGTTGATGAAATCGATAATACCGGCACTGTCATTATTCACACGTACTTGTGGCACGCCATACCAGCTTTGATAAGTAACTTCATGTCCGGAAAAAATATTTGCTTTCACCAACGTTTTTTTACTCAAATAGCCACCCGAAACATAATAAGATTTGAGATCTGACGAAGCTCGATCAATATATCCGTCCGATTTTATGCGCGACAAACGTCCCTCTACACACCAATGTTGATTTAAAAGCCCTGACCCTAAAGCAATATTATTTTTTAACGTGTTAAACGATCCAAAAGCATTGCTTGATTGGGCATAGGGCTCATTACTTAATCCGTTCGAAAGTATATTAACACTTCCTCCAAAGGCACCTGCACCATTCGTACTACTTCCGATTCCTCTTTGCAATTGAATGTTCTCTACCGATGAAACAAAATCAGGTAAATTCACCCAATACATATTTTGCGATTCAGCATCATTAATCGGAATTCCATTTATAGTAACATTAATCCGCGAAGCATCGCTGCCTCGGATTCGGATGCCTGAGTATCCGATACCGGTACCTGCATCAGTAGTAGTGATAACCGATGTTGTTTGATTCAGCAAAAAAGGAACATCATGTCCTAAATTTTTTTCTTCCAGTTCTTGTTTTAAGATGGAAGTACTGGCAATATTTTGATTGCCCTTTCGGGTGGATTCAACCACTACCTCGCTGCTTATAACAGAAGCCGGATTTAAATCAAGGCTAATTACGGTGTCGGAAGTTAAATGCACTTGCTGCGATTTTGTTTCGAATCCTAAATAGGAAATTATCAAAGTATAATCTCCATTTTTTAGATTTCGGAATTCAAATTCACCATTATTGTTGGTGGCTGTTTGAAGAAAAGTTTGTGATAAAACCACATTTGCGTTTGGTAGGAGTTGCCCCTGTTGATAAATTTTTCCTTTCAATACAAACTGTGCATTTAAGAGTGAAGATGTAGTAAGCATCAGCATAATAAGGGTTTTTTTCATTTTTTGAAATTTAACGATGGCACGATAATAGTAGCTGAGGGCAGTACCAAAAACAGAAATAAAAACCATCAAAAAAATCTTCCTTCGCCTGCATTATCAGGATCAGGTTCAATGGGTATTATCTCAGCTTGTTAATTTAGTAACAGGCACCCCAGACCGGACAACAAAAGTAAGAATTTAGATGGTGATTCGCTTTTTGGCGTGTCAAATAATTTAATTCACCTATATATGGTATATTGTTAATAAAATTATTATCTTTACCCTTCAAAACAATTTTATATTTATCACCCTATTAATAATTCAATCATGGTAAAAAACTACGTTTCACGTTCTAAATGTCTTTTGTTGGCATTAACTGCAGTATTATTTTCTGTAGTTGGTAATGCCCAAACATTTGTTATTTATCCTCCCGGAAATACTCCAACTGCTGGAGACGATCGATCTCCATTGGGTTGTTGGTTTGGGTATGAACGCACGCAGTTTATATACACTGCAGCTGAACTCACTCTGCCTGTTGGAAGTATTGTCACCGATTTAGGATTTTATCTTAACACTGTTAATACTCCTCCGGGATGGGATTATGAATACAAGATTTATTTGAGAGAAGTGCCTGGTGCAACCTGCGTATCCTCAACCTATGCCTCTTTAACGGGTGCATCTCAACAGGTTGCTTCCGGATCTATCACAGTTGCACAAGTAGCCTCTGGCGGTGCTTGGATTTTCTTTCCGATTTCAAGTACTTTGGTAACAACTGGTCAGCCCCTTGAGTTTTTGGTAGAAACCAATTGGGCAGGTTCAGCTTCCACCTGCTTTGATCCAGATGGTTGGTTTGGAAATGCCACACCTCCTACTTGTGGTAACGGGGCTCCAAGTTTGGGATTTTCTAATTCTACGCTGTTTTTTCAAAATGCTAAAACAGCTTCTGCTCAGCGTTGGACTCAAGATAATAACCCACCTACCACAAATGGTGCAGTAACAAACTCAAGACCAAACGTAACTGTTGGTTATGTGTTAGCCACGCCTTGTATTGGCCCTCCGGTTGGTACCATTGCAGTAGCAAGTGCACCATCTGTTTGTCCTATTCCATTTAACTTAAGCGTTACCGGTATAC
>JANNXV010000126.1:0-5735 GCA_031409815.1 Bacteroidota bacterium | reverse complement strand
AACCAATTGCTTCGGTGCAAGCACTTTGATTCCAACTTAGGTTAATACTATTGCCTTGAGGATTAGCTAACGGATTTTTTGGAGAAGGACCAATTACTTTTATGAATGCGGTTTCAATATCAGCCAGACTCAACGAATCGTTAGGCGGAGCAATTAGCGTTTTTGAAGTTGCCTTAAACACCACAGAGTAAGGATTTTTTTGCACATGAGCGCAAACGGTATTCCACGAAAAACTTCCACTCACAATTCCGTTTGCAGGTGTGGATGTAAATTGTGCAGGACTTTGATTGGCTTGAAACGGACCACCGCTGGCAGTCAACACAATTTTATCATTATCCGGATCGGTGGCAGTAACGAGATAGAACAGAGAGCTGCCTGCTTCGATACAAGTATCAATCACATTTGAAATTACCGGTGGACGATTGCTAGATGCAATGATGTTAACCTGTAAATCGCGGGTGACATAACCAATATTGATTAAACCAACTCCCGGTATAGTTCTCCACTCACGAATAATCATTGCCATGTTATACTCGCCAATTAGCACCGGTGCATTCCAAATTAAATCACCGGTAAATGAGTTTATAGAAAAACTACTGCTTGCCTGAGGATAACTAAAAGTAGGAACCACTTGATTAGGACCTTGCATGCAAGGTGTTAATTCATACGAAAGACTATCGCCATCCGGATCAAAGGCATTTGGGTTATGAATAAAAACCTGGTTTAATACTCCATCATCGATTGGAGGCTGCAACAATACAGGCGAACTATTTGGAATAGATACCGGCAGTATTGCTAATAAGGATTGCACATAAAAAGGCGTGTTGACCGATCCCAAAATATTGATTACTCCCTGGTTTCTGTTTTGATCAACAAAATAAATAACATAATCTGCCGGACCCGGATAAACATGTGTATTCACATATTCGTTTCTTTTTATATCCGGTGCTACCTGAACTCCATTTCCATTGGTTCTTGGTATAGTATCTTTTTGTCCGTCACCCCAAAATATTTCTAGCTCGGGTCGGTCGGCTGGTGCCGATATTTTGGTATAGGTTACAATAGTTACTTCATAATTAAACCCACCCAAATTGCGATAAGTAATTTCACCTGCACGATTATGTGTGGCAAAAACATGCGTTCCAAAAAACAATAAACCAATCAGAACAAAAAATATTTTTTGTTGTTGAAGGGTACTTTGAATAAAATTTTTCATCTGAAAAGTTTAAGTAACGTCAGTAGGTAATTAATTGTTGCTCTAATTGCACCGGCAAATCTATATATTCATATTGCTGATTGCGTAATTGTGGTTCGAAACCTGCTTCGCGAATAGAAGCTTGAATACCTTCGGAAGTAAAACGATGAGGAGCACCTGCTGCCGACACCACATTTTCTTCAATCATTATCGAACCAAAATCATTAGCACCGGAATGCAAACAAACTTGTGCAACCGATTTTCCAACTGTAAGCCAGGAGGCTTGAATATTTTTAATGTTGGGTAACATCATGCGGCTCATCGCTATCATACGAATATATTCATCTCCGGTTACTAAATTACGAATACCCTTTACATTTTTTAAAATAGTGTCTTCATCTTGAAAAGGCCATGGAATAAATGCTAGGAAACCAACTGCATCTTTTGGTTTTTCACTTTGTACTTCGCGCAACCAAACCAAATGTTCAAATCGCTCATGCACCGTTTCGATATGCCCAAACATCATGGTGGCCGAAGTGGTAAGATTCAACTTGTGTGCAGCACGCATCACATCTAACCATTCGCGACCTCCACATTTGCCTTTTGAAATCATTCTGCGAACACGGTTGTTCAAAATTTCAGCACCGGCACCGGGAAGCGAATCAAGCCCAGACTTAATCAGTGCAGTGAGTACTTCTGTATGCGTCATGCCTTCCAACTTTGCAATATGTGCAATTTCAGGTGGTCCCAATGAATGAAGTTTTAATTCAGGATAAAGTGCTTTTAATTGACTGAACAAATCGGTATAAAACTTCAACCCTAAGCCGGGGTGATGCCCGCCTTGAAGCAAAAGTTGATTTCCGCCATAGCGAAACATTTCTTCAATCTTTTCTTTGTACTGATCGATGGTAGTGATATAAGCTTCCTTGTGCCCCGGTATCCGATAAAAATTGCAGAATTTACAATTGGCAATACAAACGTTTGTGGTATTAACATTGCGATCGATAATCCAGGTTGCTTTGTTATCCGGTTTTTGCTTTTTACGCAACTCGTTGGCAACATAAATTAATTCGCTGATGGGCGCATTTTCAAAAAGAAAACAACCTTCTTCAATACTTAAAAAATCAAAATCTAAAGCCCTACTGAGCAACGCATCTGTATTCATATTTATCACTTCAATAAAAACAATTAATAATCCAATTTGTTTATTTAATATCGATTTCTTGTTCGATTAAAGGTAATTGCTACCTTCATGCGCTCAAA
This sequence comes from Bacteroidota bacterium, assembly GCA_031409815.1. Lineage (GTDB taxonomy): Bacteria > Bacteroidota > Bacteroidia > AKYH767-A > OLB10 > JANLUX01. Next base: position 3,277 of record JANNXV010000126.1, on the reverse strand, counting down.
GTTAAGTTTAATCTATGAATACGACTGTAGAAAAAGTGTCATCGGCTGGTAAAGACAATCATTTAGTATTGTTTTCGCGCGATGGAAAGTTCTTTGATAATTCATTTTTTTCTGCCGCAGAAGCTGATTTTATCCGTAAGGAATTAAAAGACGATAAAAAGGTTATCGTTGTGAACCAATACAATCGGTTCGTGATTGTTCAGGTGTTGAAGAATGCCGGCAAGGAGCGTTATCATTATCTGGAAAGCTGCCGTAAAACCGGAGCTCAATTGTGTTCGCGTTTCAATATGATGAAACTAAGTGAAGTAACCTTTGTGGATCAGCGATCGAATGACGATTTACTAGCGGTAATTGAAGGAATGTTACTCTGTAATTATCAATTTTTAAAATATCGCAAGGAAAAAGAAAAAGAAAAGCATTCTTTAAAAACTATTAAAGTTAAGAGTGAAAAAATAAAAAGCGCTGAGCTCAATCGCCTGGCAATTATTGCTGAATCAACTTGCATTGCACGCGATTTAGTAAACGAGCCCCAATCGTTTTTAACAGCCACCGAACTGTCAAAGCAATTCGAAAAATTAGGTAAAGCGGCTGGTTTTAAAACACAGGTTTTTAATAAAGCACGCATTAAGGAATTAAAAATGGGTGGTTTGATTGCCGTTAATTTGGGCAGTATTGAGCCTCCTACTTTCACTGTTATGGAATGGAAACCATCGCGACCCATCAATAAGAATCCTTATATTTTAGTGGGCAAAGGTGTGGTGTACGATACCGGTGGTATGAGTTTAAAACCCACTGCCAACTCGATGGATTATATGAAGTGCGATATGGCAGGTGGAGCAGTGGTGGGCGCTACCATGCATGCCATTGCAAAAGCAAAATTGCCGGTTCATGTTATCGGCCTGGTACCGGCTACGGATAACCGGCCTGATGGAAATGCTTATGTACCCGGTGATGTAATTACCATGATGAGCGGAACTACAGTGGAAGTTTTAAATACCGATGCAGAAGGACGATTGATACTGGCTGATGCATTGCATTATGCCAAACAATTTAAGCCTGAGCTGGTGATGGATTTTGCTACACTTACCGGTGCAGCCTCAGCTGCTGTTGGTCATTATGGAATTGTGAGCATGGGAAATGTGAAAGAACCCATGCGAAAAAAATTACGTGACAGTGGAAATAATGTGTATGAACGATTAGCCGAATTTCCCTTTTGGGACGAGTATGCTGATTTGATTAAGTCAGATATAGCAGATTTAAAAAATATTGGTGGCCCTGCAGCTGGAGCAATAACAGCCGGAAAATTTTTAGAACATTTTACTGATTACCCTTATATGCATTTTGATATTGCAGGACCTGCTTTTAACAAAACACAGGACAGTTACCGTGGGAAAAACGGAACCGGTGTGGGTGTGCGGTTTTTGTTTGATTTTTTAAGTAAGGTGGCTGGCAAATAAAAGTAATTCTATTGCATCAGAGTGCCCACGAAGGGGCGGGACACTCTGATGGGACAGAAATTTTATATGCCTCTGCCTGTGCATGTAATTTATTGCTTAACAAACTTTTTAACTGCAATACCATTTGCGGTTTTCATTTGTACAAAGTAAATGCCTTTTGACAGAGTACTTGTATCAATTGTAATTTTATTCTGATTACCGTTATTTTCTAAAACAGTACAACCCAACAAATTTAAAATATTTAACGACAAAATTTTCTCGTTGTTGGTGGTTATGGTGATTGCTTCATTTGATGGGTTTGGGAATAAGGAAATATTTTGTTGAGAGGAATGTTCTTCAGAAGCAGCCCAACACGGGTTACCAACCCATGCACCCAAATTATAATTGGGCAAATTAGGTAAATCAGCATAACATCTTTTTCCTTCAAGATAAAAAGAATATGGTTGAAAACTACATGCTAATCCGGCTGAATTCGGTTGCGTAATTACGCTTAAGTGAGTATTTGTAAAATCATATAAATTATTTGGAAATGAAAGTCCAAAAAAGGAGGCTAAATATATTCTGCCATTCGGACCAAGTTGTTGCTGGCCTAACATTACACTGTCATTGTTATTATTATAAATTAAAGTTTTTGTAGATAATGGAGTTGGAGAATTAAGGTCAAATTGGAATAACTTTCCATGAGGTAGAACACTGGAAATATAAACTTTTGTTCCATCAGGTGAAAAGGAACATCCATAATAAGTGTCGGCAGGTGTTACCGGATTAGATGGACTTAAATCCAACCAATTAGAAAGAATACCTGTACACCTGTCAAAATCAAAAATGTTAATTATTCCGGCAGTATTTACAACAAGCAATTTATCTCCGTATTGAGAAAATTCCATTTCCCCTGCTACACCCGAAATGTTCATTGCCGAAGAGAAATAATCATGCATTGAACCAATAGATTGTGATGGATAAGGTATTATGCCAGAAGGTGTGACTAAATATTTATAAAAGGTATTTGTATTTGCTCCATGCACGAACACCCACCAATCCCTGCCATTTGCATGTTTTACTGCATTTAGTTTTTCAGTTAAATTGAGTGCAGCTGGACTAAGAACATTGTTTTTAGATATTACTGCGCCTTGCCCTCCATTCTGCGTTATATCAACAATTGAATAAAATAATTGCTGAATAGAACTTAAAGACTGAAATCCTAAACTGAATAAATAAAACCGTGAACTGTCAAGCGGAACAGGTAAAATTAAAACTCCTTGTGTTACTGATGGATTAGATAAGATGCTGTCACCAAACTGCATTTGCTGATCATTTTGGTTATAAATCCTCATACCATCATTAAATGCAAGAACATCAGAACTAATGTAAAACAAAAGATTTCCATTCGTATCCGATATTGAAGCAGATGCTTCCAAAGTATTCGTAATACACGAGCCAATTGTAATGCCTCCCGAATGAAAATGCAGTTTTGCAGAATCACCAAAGCACCAGGTGTTTGCCTGATATTGAGCAGTCAATTTTAAAATAAAAAGAAAAAAGAAAACAGCACCAAGAGAGATTTTTTTTCTCATGTTTGAGTTCTAATAAACATCATTCGAATTTATGCATTACTTATTTAATAATTATTATCCGGTCTTTCTTTACCGCCTCGTTATTCTGTCCCAGCAGAGTGTCCGCCCCTGTGCCGTCCTGAAATTAGTTGACAGTTTTTAGTTTATAATCCTGATACAAATTTACATTTCATTTATTAGTCCTGAATAGGGTTTACATTTGTAATAGAGATTAAACGGAAATGAGCAATGCTGGAGAGCAACTCA
>JANNXV010000125.1:0-5372 GCA_031409815.1 Bacteroidota bacterium | reverse complement strand
GCAGCATTAGACACTCCACGTTATTTACTTTTATTTGGTGATGGGAGCTACGATCCTAAATTTCGCATAGGAGGCAATACCAATTTTATTCCAACCTATCAAAGCAGAAACTCCACCTCTCTGCTTAGTTCGTACACAAGTGATGATTTTTTTGGAATGATGAGTGATGCAGAAGGAGATTTGGATATAGGGCCACAACTTATAGATTTAGGTGTGGGTCGTTTTCCGGTAAAGAATATTGAAGAGTCAAAATCAATGGTTGACAAAGTGATTAGCTACTCAACCGTTGGCAGTATCACTGACCTAACCTATTGCAGTGGCACCAACAATACCAGATTAGGCGACTGGAGAAATGTATTATGTTTTATTGGCGATGATGGCAATTATGATCTTCATTTATTACAATCTGAACGAGTACTTAACGTAGTAAAATCAGCGCATCCTGAATATAATATTGACAAGATATATTTTGATGCTTATCAACAAATTTCTACTCCCGGAGGATTGCGTTATCCCGAAGTAAATGATGCTATTACGCGAAGAGTTGAAAAGGGAGCGTTGTTGATGAACTATACCGGACATGGAGGAGAAATTGGGTGGGCTGATGAAGATGTTTTGAATATTAAAATGATTAACAGTTGGAACAATAGCAACCTTCCGGCATTTATTACTGCTACCTGCGAATTTAGCCGATACGATGACCCACTGAGAACTTCAGCCGGAGAATTAGTATTGTTAAATCATAAAGGTGCAGGCATTTGTTTGTTTACAACAATACGTCTGGCTTTATCGGGCGATAATGAAGCTTTAAACACATCTTTAATAAAATATATGTTTTTGCCTATTAACGGTGAGATGCCTCGATTAGGCGATTTGCAACGTCTCACCAAACGTGAAAACTACACCCTCCGAAATTTGAATTTGTTAGGAGATCCTGCACTTCGATTGGCTTATCCTGAATATAAAGTTTCTACAACGTCAATCACAGATGTAAACAGCGGCATTGCAACTGACACTTTGAAAGCAATGAGCCGAATTACCATTACCGGTAAAGTAACAGACAACAATGGGCAGCTTATTACTGGTTTTAATGGAGTTGTTTACCCAACTATTTACGATAAAGAGTCTACTGTCTTCACCTTAGGTAACGACCCTGACAGTCCTATAACCAATTTTAAATTGCGTAAGAATATTTTATATCGCGGCAAGGCAAGTGTATTAAACGGAATATTTAGCACCACCTTTATTGTTCCAAAAGATATTGCCTATCAATATGGGTCGGGTCGATTGAGCTATTATGCACACAATGGAGTTACGGATGCTAATGGGAAAGATGAAAGTTTTATTGTTGGAGGTGTTTCAGATAGCGCATTAAGCGATGCTGTTGGACCTGGTATCAAATTATTTTTGAACGATGACAAATTCGTATTTGGTGGACTTACAGACAATGAACCGAAAATTTTTGCCGTATTAACCGACTCAAGTGGTATTAATACTGTTGGAAATGGAATTGGACATGACATTACAGCCACATTAGATAAGAACCCAAGACAGCTATATGTTTTAAATGATTACTATGAATCGGCACTCGATAATTACCAAAACGGACAAGTACTGTATTCTTTAAGCGGATTATCACCCGGACGGCACAGTTTACAATTTAAAGCCTGGGACATCAATAATAATTCGTCAGAAGCATATACCGAATTTATTGTTGCTGAATCGGCTACTTTGGCGCTTGAACATGTATTAAATTATCCAAACCCATTCACCACTCATACCACCTTTATGTTCGAGCACAACAAGCCTTGTGTTTCAATGACAATACAGGTTCAGGTATTTACGGTTTCAGGCAAGCTGATAAAAACCCTTGACAAGTATTTAATTAACGAAGGATATCGGAACTACTCTTTAGATTGGGATGGAAGAGATGATTTTGGCGACCCAATTGGGAAAGGAGTTTATGTATACAGGTTGAAAGTAAGAACAGCTGATGGAGAGGTGGCCGACAAGTTTGAAAAGCTGGTTATTCTTAAATGATTTCGGTAACTTACAGATGGCTTTTATCGTATATTTGCCACCCTTTGATTATATTTTGATAAATTATGATTAAAAAAATGATGAAGAATAGTATAAAATTAATAGTACCTTTTGGCTTTCTTTTAGCCCTAAACAGTACTTTGCTAAATGCTCAAACTAGCACCGGGCCTGATAAATCTAATTTGTTAGGTCAAATTAATACCATAACTACAGCAGTGCCATTTTTAATGATTTCGCCAGATGCGCGTGCAGGCGGAATGGGCGATTTAGGCGTAGCTTCTGCACCGGATGCAAATTCCATTCATTGGAACCCTGCAAAGTTGGCATTTATTGAAAAAAATATTGGTTTCTCTGTTTCTTATACCCCATGGCTTAGAGCTTTAGTTAATGATATTTATCTAGCATATCTAAGTGGTTATGTAAAACCGAAAGGTGGCGATCAGGTAATTGCTGGTTCACTTAGATATTTCTCATTGGGTAATATTACTTTTACTGATAACAATGGCGTTACCATACGAGATTTTAAACCCAATGAATTTGCCCTTGATGTTGCTTATTCACGTAAACTGAGTGAAAATTTGTCGGGTGGAATTGCCTTACGCTATATTCATTCCAATCTAACCGGAGGAACAACAGTTGAAGGTTCTGAATCAAAAGCGGGTAACTCTGTTGCTGCTGATATTTCTATTTACTATCAAAAAGAAATTAAGGTTGGCAGCAAAAACGCTGATTTTTCTTTTGGAACCAACATTTCGAATATTGGTGCAAAAATTTCCTATACCGAAACCGGAACAAAGAATTTTATCCCTACCAACCTTAAATTAGGATCAGGATTAAATTTACACCTTAATGAATACAATAATCTAGCTTTTAATCTGGATGTAAATAAGCTATTAGTGCCAACTCCACCTATTTATGGACAAGACACCTCAGCAACAGGAGGAAGTCAGGACCTTATTCTCTACGGAAAAGATCCAGATGTTAGCGTTCCACAAGGTATGTTGCAATCATTTTACGATGCTCCAGGTGGCTTTGAGGAAGAATTGCAGGAATACAATATTGCGCTTGGAATGGAATACTGGTACGACAAGCAATTTGCTTTTCGGGCAGGCTTCTTTTATGAGAACAAGTACAAAGGAAATCGTCAATATTTTACGATGGGAGCAGGTTTAAGATTAAATGTATTTGGTATTGATCTTGCTTATCTAATCCCAACTGATCAGCGCAATCCATTGGAAAACACCTTGCACTTTACCCTTACCTTCGATTTTGACTCTTTCCAGGATCAGAATAAAGATACTAACGAATAATTTTTTTGCCTTAACCAAAAATGAAAGTTAAGGTTGGTTTTGGTTTTGATGTTCATCAACTCAAAGAAAATTTAACACTCACTATTGGTGGAGTTAACATTCCACACCACAAAGGTGCTTTAGGTCATTCTGATGCTGATGTTTTAATTCATGCTATTTGTGATGCTTTACTTGGCGCTGCCGGGTTACGTGATATTGGTTTTTATTTCCCGGATACATCTTCAGAATTTAAGGGTATCGACAGCAAAATTTTATTGCAGCGTGTAGTTACACTTATTTCAGAAAAAGGATTTACTGTAGGTAATGTGGATGCGTCTCTTTGTTTAGAAAAACCAAAAATCAACCCTCATATTGATGATATGAAAGAAGCTTTGGCTCCCATACTTCAAATCAGTATTGATGATATATCTATTAAAGCAACCACCAACGAAAAAATGGGATATGTTGGTCGCGAAGAAGGAGTAGCTGCATATGCAGTTGTATTGCTCGAAAAGCAATAACTTTATTTTGCTTCACATTCAAAATTAATTTTGTCCACTTTTGCAGGATGTGGTTCTTTAGCTATAATGCGAACAATTAAATACAATTTCTTTATCATTTTTATTTTTTTGCTGCTGATAGAAATAACAGGACAATTGATTTTTCTGTTTAAAAACGGCCATTCACTTTTTACCAATCCTGAAAAACAATACCGCGAATTAATTTTTCATAGGCATCCCTATTTAACGGTTGCACTCAATAAAGATGTGCGTGCAGATTTTCCTAATCAAACCGAAAAAATAATTACAACTACCAATATTGGTACCCGATGGACAGATGCTGATTTGAACGACACCACTAAAATCAGAATTGCATGTTTGGGTGGCTCCACTACTTTTTGTGTGATGGTTAGCGATGAAGAATCGTGGCCGACTCAATTGCAAAAAAAATTAGGTAATAAATATGCAGTTATTAATTATGGTTGCCCGGGTTATTCCACAGTAGAAAACATTATTCAAATGTCGCTGATAGTTCCAGAAGTGAAACCTGATTTGGTTATTTTTTATGAAGGATGGAACGACATTCATAGCTATCATCAAGCCAACTCAAATCCCGATTACAATTGGCATGGATCGAAACAAGTAGCCAATGTGTTGAATTCAGATGACCATGAAACATTTGTTAGAAAAATTACTACCCATTCAGGTCTGATATTTATTACAGATAACATCAGAGAACGAATGATTAAACAGAAACCTTTAAAAACTTATTCCAATCCTGATGCGGTTGTCGACCGATTATTTATTAGGAACTTGAATACGCTGCAAACATTGTCAAAAAATATTCAAGCGAAAACGATTTTTATTCCACAGGTTATTAATCCTGAAACCAAAAGAATAAAAGGCATGTCAAGAAAATGGACACCTGCAATTGACGATGCTGCTTTTCCGGATTTGATGAGCAGATTCAACGAACTTCAGAAACAAAATATTGCGCAAGACTCCGCTACTTTTTATTTTGATGATATGCTGACTACCATAAAATGGAATGCAACTTATTTTGCTGATGACGGACATTTTTCAAAAAAAGGAAACGAAGTATTTGCAAACAAACTCGCTGAAAAAATTAGCACGCTGTTCTTTAAAAAGTAAATCTCAGTTGCATTTTTAAATCCGATTTGTGATTGGCATCAATCTCATCCAACCCTGAACCCACTGTTTTTTGATTAGCATAAAGTGAACGACCATATCGAATCCAAAAAGAAATCCCTTTGGTTATATCATATCGGGCCATAATATAAAACCTGCTTCCTCGATAATAATAAGAAGGTATCGCATACACACCCGGAATATCATTTTCAAAGGCATAAATACGCGAATCATAATTATCCGTATCAAACAATCCATAGCGAAGAGAAAAAGAGAATGGAAAAGTAAGAGGGCTGTAGTTGATATCCTGAAACAAAACGTATCCATCACTATTGGCGATGTTTTTCATTTTAACAATATCGAATTCAACACGACTTTGCATTCGGATAGTGTT
>JANNXV010000124.1:0-37457 GCA_031409815.1 Bacteroidota bacterium | reverse complement strand
CATCAATTTGCAACATTTTGTAATGGATTATTAACCAAAGTTAATAAAATATTAGACGATAAATTGGATATTGAAACTGTTAATCTAATCTGTTTATCATTTGTAGGTGAGTTTTCCACAAATGTTGATAAATCAATTCCACTCTGATTATTCCCTTTAATTTCGCTCACTCAACAAATTCACATGGCTGACATCATTCAACTGAAAAAATTTGCATCTCAGGTGCGTAGAGATATTTTACGCATGGTTCATGCTCCGCAAAGCGGTCATCCGGGAGGATCGTTAGGTTGTGTAGAGTATTTTACAGTAATGTACAATGAAATACTTCATCATCGCAATAATCCGTTTAATATGGATGGTGTGGACGAGGATTTATTTTTTCTAAGTAATGGTCATATTTCTCCTGTTTGGTACAGCACGCTTGCCCGAACTGGCTATTTTGATGTGCATGAACTGGCTACTTTTCGTAAACTTAATTCTCGCCTTCAAGGGCATCCAGCCACACATGAAGGATTACCAGGAATTCGTGTTGCTTCGGGTTCACTTGGACAAGGATTGTCGGTAGCTATTGGTGCCGCACAAGCAAAAAAATTAAACAACGATGGCTTTTTGGTTTACACTTTGCATGGTGATGGAGAAATGCAGGAAGGTCAGATTTGGGAAGCTGCAATGTATGCAGCCGGCAAAAAGATTGATAATATCATTTCTACAATTGATGTGAACGGGCAACAGATTGATGGCTCAACGGATCAAGTTTTGCCAATGGGTGACTTGAAGTTAAAATGGGAAGCATTTGGCTGGAAAGTGTTGGAGATGGACGGAAATAATATAGAAGATGTGTTGAATACTTTAAACCTTGCAAAAACGTTAACAGGTAAAGGTCAACCCATTGTTATCATGATGAAAACTATAATGGGAAATGGTGTTGATTTTATGATGCACACCCACAAATGGCACGGTGTTGCTCCCAATGATGAACAATTGAAAACCGCATTATCACAGTTAGAAGAAACACTTGGTGATTATTAATTGGAAGAAATGAAAATGTACCTTGATGCCTTCGACTTCGTTCAGGCTGACCCCACGCGAATGGGTCAGCCTGAGCGAAGTCGAAGGTGTGTATGTTGGAATAAAAATTTGTTCTTCAATATTAAGCGCCATTTTTTATTGATCATATTATTGCTGATAATTCCCTCAATTTCTTTTTCTCAAACATCAGTAAAGCAAAAAAAGCAACTAACACGCATTCTGTTTTTATTCGATGCATCACAAAGTATGTATGCACGTTGGGAAACCAACACCAAATATGAAATTGCTAAAAAATTATTGGGCGAAATGGTTGACAGTCTTCAACCCATTGATGATTTGGAATTGGCTTTGCGTGTTTACGGTCATACAAAAAAATATCCACCACAAGATTGCGATGATACTAGATTGGAAGTTGCTTTCGGAAAACAAAATGGTTTTCAGATTAAAAAACGTTTGAGTGAAATTAGCCCAAGTGGAACTACGCCCATTGCTCGTTCGCTCGAAGAATGTGGAAAGGATTTCCCACCATCACCGGCACGAAATATTATCATTTTAATTACTGATGGAATTGAAGAATGTAATGGTGATCCTTGTGCTGTTTCAGCTGCATTGCAAAAAAGAGGTATTGCGCTTAAACCATTTGTGATTGGATTGGGTGTGAACAAAGATTTTCTAAAATCATTTGAATGCATTGGAAATTATTTTGACGCAACAGACGAAACTTCATTTAGAAATATTTTAAATGTGGTAATAACACAGGCTTTGAACAATACCACAGCGCAGGTTAACTTATTGGATGCTTATAATAAACCAACTGAAACAAATGTTGGAATGACCTTTTATGATTATTACACCGGAGCAATCAAATACGATTTTGTTCACACCATTAATGGAATGGGTTTTCCTGATACGATTCAAATTGATCCGTTGGGAAAATATCGCATTGTTGTACACACTGTTCCTTCAGTTGAAAAGGATAGTGTGACTCTTAATATGGGTAAGCATAATATTATCGGTATTTTAACACCCCAAGGCGATTTGAATTTGAAACTGGAAGGGAGTTTTGATTACAAAAAATTGCAATGTATAATTCGTAAGCATGGCGAAATGCAAACCCTGCAACTTCAGGATTTTAATACTACCGAACGCTATCTAACGGGTAAATATGACCTGGAAATTTTATCGCTTCCTAGAATCAATTTAGAGAACATCGATATCAGTCAAAGTAAAACAACCAATGTTCAAATTCCGAACCCAGGCATTGCAACTATTATTAGTAATGCACCGGGATATGGTGGCATTTATTTAGAAGATAAAAATGAACTAAAGTTAATTTACACCCTCGGTGAAAATAGTATTAAGGAAACGGTGGTATTGCAACCGGGCGCTTACAGAGTGATATTTCGCCCTAAAAATTCACAATTGTCACTTTATACCATTGATAAATCTTTCAGAATCACATCAGGTAACAGTACTTCAGTCAACATTAATTAAATTTGTTTAGCACTTATCATCATGAAAAAATATACATACACCGAAAAAAAGGATACGCGTTCAGGCTTTGGAGCAGGCTTGTCTGAGTTAGGAAAAACAAACCCAAATGTGGTTGCACTTTGTGCTGACTTAACGGGTTCATTAAAGATGGATGCATTTGCAAAAGATTTTCCAAACCGGTTTTTTCAGGTAGGAATAGCAGAAGCCAACATGATGGGTATTGCAGCTGGAATGACAATAGGAGGGAAGATACCTTTTACCGGAACGTTTGCTAATTTTTCTACAGGTCGCGTTTACGATCAAATTCGTCAGAGCATTGCCTACTCCGGTAAGAATGTTAAAATTTGTGCATCGCATGCCGGTGTTACTTTGGGTGAGGATGGCGCAACACACCAGATATTAGAAGATATTGGTATGATGCGCATGTTACCTGGCATGGTAGTTATAAATCCATGTGATTACAGTCAAACTAAAGCTGCTACTATTGCTATTGCAGAACACAATGGACCGGTTTATCTTCGTTTTGGAAGGCCAACGGTTCCTATGTTCACTGATCCTAAACAGCAATTTATTATTGGCCAGGCTGTGATGTTGAACGAAGGAGCTGATGTTTCCATTTTTGCTACGGGACATTTAGTTTGGAAAGCAATTGAAGCAGGTGAGCTACTTGCAGCTAAAGGAATTTCTGCTGAGATCATAAATATTCATACCATTAAACCTTTGGATGAAAAGGCAGTGATTGCATCGGCACGAAAAACTCGTTGCGTGGTGAGTGCAGAAGAGCATCAACGGCATGGGGGATTAGGTGATGCTATAGCACAATGTCTTTCGCGCAACTTACCAACTGCGCAGGAATACGTTGCGGTTAACGACAGCTTTGGCGAAAGCGGAACTCCAGATCAGTTAATGATAAAGTATGGCTTAGATGCACATGCAATAGTTGATGCGGCCGAAAGGGCATTGTCGCGTAAAATGCAGGAGACTGAAAAAGTACATTCATAGCATTAAACCTTTTTGATTTTATGTAATCTATAAATTGGTGATTCAGTCAATTTCTAGATTTTTGATTTTAGGATTTCAGGATTTTAATATCCGATTTGCATTGTGCCTTACTTTATACTTTCTACTAACTACATTTTACTAAGAAATGGAATACAGCGATGGCGAGTTATTAGAACAATTCAGGAACCCTGAAGCGAATGCACGGCATTATGCATTCAACTTAATCGTAAAAAAATACCAGCAGAGACTTTATTTCCACATCCGCAAAATGGTGATCGACCATGATGATACAGATGATATTCTGCAAAATGTATTTATTAAGGTATGGAATAGTTTGGATGGATTTAGAGAAGATAGTCAACTTTTTACCTGGATGTATCGCATTGCAACCAACGAATGCTTAACACATCTAAAAAATAAGAAGAAGAGATTTTTTTTACCTATCCATGAAGTCGAAAATGAACTCATTGGAATGTTAAACAGCGGAGAGCATTTTAGTGCCGATAAACTTCAATTGAAATTGCAACAAGCAATTTTATCATTACCGGAAAAACAGAGACTGGTGTTTAATATGCGTTATTTTGATGAAATAAAATATGAAGAGATGTCGGAAATATTGGGCACTTCAGTCGGTGCGTTAAAAGCATCCTACCATCATGCAGTGCAAAAGATTGAAAAATATATTACCGGAAATTAAACCTTTGTTCGCATTAAATGTCATAACCATAGAATTGAATAATATAGAAAAGTTAAAATGAAAGCTGAAAGAGAGGACGAGTTGAGAAATGCTCCCGGTCTTAGAGGAATGAAATCTGCAAATCCATTTGAAGTTCCCGAAGGATATTTTGATTCGTTAAGTGCACGGATTCAAGACAAGCTAAATACACCCAAACCAATAACGCTTTGGGAGAAATTGGTGGAACCACTTCAGCGCCCTGCTTTTGCCTATGCAACAATTTCATTGGTTGTGTTAATTTTTGCAGGCGTTTATTTTTATCAAAAGCAAAACCCGCTGCCAGCTAAGCAAATGTCTGAAGCCTCTGTTTCAATGGAAGATTTATATAGCTCTGGAATTATTGATGAGTATGATGAAAACACATTGATTGAAGTGCTGGCACTAAATTCAAGCGAAAAGTCAGCAGCAACTGAGATGGATGATTACCTGATTGATGAAAATACTAGCGAGACTGATTTTATTAATGAACTTTAAGCAAATGCAGAATTAAGAATGAATTAATAATATAGTTAAAAAATAGAAAAATGAAAAAAATAACAAAATTCCTGCCCTTAGTTTTGAGTTTAACCTGGATGACACTCCAAGCTCAACCTCCTCGTGGAGAAATGGATCGCGGGGAGCGAAAGGAACAAATTGAATCAATGAAAATTGCTTTCATTACTCAAAAGCTGGCATTAACTAGTTATGAAGCCAAACGGTTTTGGCCCGTTTATGATCAATACACAGGTGAGCTACAATCATTGCGTAAAGATCGCAGAGAACGTAACAGAGATGCTCGTGAGGATTTTGATAAACTATCAGAGAAGGAAATTGAAAAGCTGGTTGATGATGAGATGATCTTTCGTCAACAGGAACTAGATGTGATAAAGAAATACCATGCTCAATTTAAATCGGTATTGCCAATTAAAAAGGTAGCAAAGTTATATCGTGCCGAAGAGGAATTTAAGCGCGAATTGCTCGAAAGAATTCGAGAGAAAAAGGAAAATGTGAAACATTAAAGTTTGAATAACAATAAAAAAAGCCCTGTGATAATTCACAGGGCTTTTTAATGAAATAAAAAATTGTATTACTTAATAATTGTAAGCTTACGATTTACCTGTGTATCTCCAACAGTTAGTTTACATAAGTAAACACCTGCATCAAAGTTTTTCACGTTAATCGAAATCTGACCTTGACTAGCTCCAACCACTTCACTGTAAACTAAAGCACCAGTAATATTGTAAAGATCAACTGTAACTTCGTTTGATGAGGCAGTGGTAATATCATAAGTCAACATTGCATTTTCTACAGCTGGGTTAGGATAAAACTGACTGAATAATTCACCAGCCTTAATTTCTTCAACTCCCACCACTTTTTGTATCACTGCGCGTATCATTAAATCTTCCTGATCTACGTTGCGATAAATAGCAAAATTGCCTGGTGCAGTACCACCTAATACTTCATATGCCTGTAATGAAAATGGTGGAACAATATTTTGACCAATTGCAACACCATCACCACCCATGTACCATAAAATATAAACACCACCACTGGTAATAGTTATCGGACTGGTTAAACTTGTGGAAGTATATGCGCCTAAAGTAAATGTGCCTCCTGATACAAAAATTGAATCTAGCAATGTGCCTGGTGCGCCATTAACACCATCGTCAGCAAAAACCATCATTGAATAACCAAAATTGTTTGCGTCTGCTACAATCATTTCTTCCACTTCAAAAAGATCGCAAGGGTAAAAAGGTGGAACAAAATGTACGGCTGAACCACCGTCTCCGCCACTCCAGCCAATTCCACCGGTACCTGCTTCAACCCCATTTTCATAAGCTAGTGTAATAGTACTTAAAGTAGTGTCTACAACGTTAACTTCCAAGGTTCTGGTGTTGTTAGTAGGTGTTGCATCACCGGTTAACAATGTGATTGAATTCATTTTGAACAAACCGGCTGTTGTTGGAATAAAAGGATCAGCAAAATTTACAAGTTGGGCTGCACCAGCAACCAATGCGCCTACCGCTTGAGTGTCACGAACCTGCAAAGTACTGGCAGCATTAGTAGCTCTCATTTCACCAATAACATTAAATCCCGTTAATGAGGTATTTCCACTATTTCTTACTTCTGAAGACATGTTAAAAGGCGCTCCATTCTTTGTTAAAAACAAACCAGCATTATTAGCATTGTTGCACCAAGCTGAAGATGCATCATTAACCTGAAATGAAGTAGTGTCAGGATAATAATATTTTACAGCTGTGCCAGGTGATGGCAAAATGTTTGTCAAATAATTCAAAGCAATATTTCCTGAATTGTTTTCAATTCCTGCTTCAAAAATAATTGATTGAGTTCCCGGAGCGGTGCCATTTTGAGTTTGGTACTGAAATACGATGGAACTATCGTTGTTATTTAAAATAATTTGGAAACTATTTGAGCCTGTGTAAGGCGGGGTGGCATTTTGCCAAAATGGAACATCAATATAAGATACAACAACAGAGTCGCCAGTAGTACTTTGGTAAATATAACACTCAGCTGTATTACCGGCTCCGGTAAAATTAAGATCTGTTAAAAATGCAGCAATATAATTGTTAACACCTAGTGGGTCGGGCATATTTGGAAACCCCTGAGTTCCATTAGATGCTATTTGTCCATTGGTAAAACCAATGTATCCGTTTGAACCTATCCAAAGTTGGTTTACATCATACCAATAATAGTGGAATGGTGCTGTTAATGAATAAGGACCCACCACATTGTCATCGGCTAATCCATTTACCTGAATAGCTTCAGGATTGGTTGTTAAATCTATCCAGTTAACTGTAGGACCATTAGGGTCGTTGCTATCTCTCCAGATATAGCCATAGGTATCAGGTCCGCCTGTGGTTTGTGCTTGTAAATTAATCGCAAGCGCAAACGCAATAATTAATAATAGTACTGTTTTTTTCATGGTTTAATTTTATATGGTTTATTTCTGTCAACAAAGAAAGCAAAACAATCGCAAATTTTCAATCCAAAAAAAAATTATTACAATCAATTAACAACTGCAATCGAAACTCATATAGCATTTGTACCTTTAGCCCCTTGAATTTGTTATCCAAACAAAAAGATAAACATTAAAAGAAACTTAAAGCATGAAAAAAATTGTACTATTCTTGTTCATTGTAATAACAAGTAAATCAATGGCTCAAATCACTATTACCAGTGCTGATTTACCTGTAATAGGGCTTTCCTATGTTACTGCCACCGATACTAATTTTACAGCCGCTATTACGGCCGGAGGCGCCAATCAAACCTGGAATTATACTTCGTTGCAAAACCATTCTCAAGATACCACTTCATTTATTGATGCAGCAGGCACTCAAGCTGCTAGTTTTTTTCCAACTGCCAACCTTGCCACCTTTGATGTTTCTGCAGGTAGTTATACTTATTTTATTTCAAATACTACCGGATTTTATATCAATGGAGCTACCACAGGTGGAGCTTTAGGAGGTCTTCTGGAATTTGATCCTCCTATGACTTTTATTCACACTCCATTTACCTACAATAATACATATACAGATTATGCTCGTGTTCAAGTTGATTCTGGTAGTGGATTTGGCGCCATCCGATTTATACATCATGTGCAAAATAGTTTGACAGCAGATGGTTGGGGAGTGCTGCAATTGCCGACTGGAAACTACAATAACACCTTGCGTGTTAAGTGTGTTGAGTTGTCAACCGATTCAATTTTACTTGATTTATTTGGTACTGGTAATTATGTTATGTTCGGAGCACCTACTGTTAGCCAAATAACTCATTACAGATGGTTTGCAAACGGGTCCGCTTCTTTTTTACTAAATATTGATGCAGATAGTGCAGGAACAACTGCTACTAATGCTGACTATTTAGTTAATTATTCTGTTGGCCTATATCAACATAATAGATCTGCTTTTTCAATGCAGGTTAGTCCGAATCCGGCAAGTGATAAGGTTCATTTGGTTTTTCCTCAAACCATTCAATCCGCGCTACTAAAAATAACTGATGCTCAAGGTAAGTTATCTGATGAAATAGCTGTTAGTCAAAATGACTTGTGGTTGGATGTAAATAAGTATAAAGAGGGCTGGTATTTTTTATCAATTAATAATAATGGTCAGCTATTGAATGCAAAAATGTTGATTCAAAGAGGGAAATAGCAGAAGTAAAAATTTCTTTTTCTGTGTAGTACCCATTTTAAATCAATTATTTTAATAATCTATTGAATGTCATTAGCTGATAAGAAAGTTGTTGTTGTAAAAGAAGTAAAGAAAAGCCATCCCGGAAACATTAAAAGCATCATCATTGATGATTTTTTTTCAGCCGCATTAAGAAGAAGAGTGAAATTGGAAATTCTTTTACCTCCATGGTATGAAGAATTACCCCACCATCATTTTCCAGTATTGTATCTTAACGATGGACAGGTGCTCAAGCAAATGCGACTGGTGGAAACACTGATGGATTCGTATCAGAGAAATGATATTCCTCCCGTAATTATTGTTGCAATACATGCCAATTCGAATCGTATGAATGAGTATGGAGTGGCTTCAACACCTGATTTTAAGAAACGCGGAATTAAGGCAGCAAAATATACTCGTTTTGTAATACACGAGTTGCGCAATCTGATCAACAATAATTTCCGCACACTTAAAGATGCAAGCCATAATAGCATAGCAGGTTATTCTTTAGGTGGCCTCTCTGCTTTTGATATTGCCTGGCATCACCCTGAATTATTTAATTGTGTAGGTGTTTTTTCAGGTTCATTTTGGTGGAGAAGTAAATCCTATCTGGATGGTTATAATGATGAAACAGATCGAATAATGCATCAAGTGGTAAAGCAATCTAAATGGCGTCCGCATATACGTTTCTGGTTTCAATGCGGAACTTTGGATGAGATTGCTGACAGAAACAAAAATGATGTTATCGATGCTATTGATGATACACTTGACCTAATGAAAGAATTAAAAGTTCATGGGTACTTACCAGCAAAAGATATGCATTATGTAGAAGTGGTTAATGGTCGACATCATGAAAGCACTTGGGCAGATGTAATGCCACTGTTTTTAGAGTGGGCTTTTGGTAAGAAAAAGTAAACCACTCTGATAGTTAATGAAACTGAATTTTTGCAATTGATTAACTCGATTTACCAATAAAAAAAATAACCGAAGAATATTATTTTGTTTAATACCTCTTGGTTCAATGTTGTTTTACTCTGAGCTGTGGTTATAGATATATTTAACAACTTTCCGTTAATTATTCAATCACGATTTTTTGCAAACGCTTTTGATTGCCATTTCTTAACTCTATCAAGTAAATTCCACGGGCAATTGTGGAAAGATCCATTTTATAATTGTTTTCACCCTTTATTGAATTAATATTTTGGTTCACTATAGTTTTTCCGATTATGTCAAATAACCGGATTGTGCCTGTTTGTTCATTTGCAGAAACAAATGAAATAGTCAATTGATCAGATGCCGGTATCGGGTAACAGCTTAAACTTAAGTTTTCAGAAATGGATGTTTCTTCGTTACGGCAATTAAAGGTTACAGCTAAAGATCTGTATGAACCGGAACCACAAGCATTATTTGCTCGTACTCTAACATTTCCGCTAGTGGTTGCAAAATTTACATTCACGGCAGTTGCTGTTGTTACCAAAGTAGTGGAAGAGGATGTTACACTTCCATCATTTATTCTTGCTCCAGTGGGAACCGACCAAGTATAATTAGTAGCACTGGCTGCAGGACTAGTTGAATAGGGAACCCCTACTTGATTAGCACAGGCAGTTAATGAACCTATTATTGATGTTGGTGTTGCTGGCACTGATCTAATTGTTAAGCTACGAATTGGACCTGTTCCGCAAGCATTTGTAGCGCTCACTCGAATAATTCCTGTTGTGAAGGCAGGCAGGAAGTTAGCGGTAACGGAGTTAGTACCGGCTCCGCTGGCAATTGATGCATTGATAACACTAAACGACCAGTTATAAGTCATGCCAGCAACATTGACAACTGAATAGGGTAAACCGTTTGAGCTGCATACACCGTAAGTTGCGCCAGTAATAGCGCTTGGTGTTGTTGGTGTATTGATTGAAATTAACAAGGCACGACTCGCACTGGATCCGCAGGAATTCATAGCTACAACGCGTAAAGAGTCATTGGATATAAAACCAACATTGTAATTTATTGTTACAACTCTTGTTCCTTGTCCACTGGTTATTGTACCTCCTGCAGGAGGCGTCCAAGTATAATTTGTTGCGCCAGCAACTGCAACAACAGAATATGTTTTTGAATCACCAGGGCAAACTTTTGCCGAACCTCCAGTGGTTGAAATTGTTCCGGGTTTGCCAGGCGCAGTGCAATTTACTACTGTGGTTTGTTGAGTAGTTGAATTACTACATCCATTTCCATCTGTATATGAATAAACAATAGAGTAGGGTCCGCCTGGTCCGGCAATTGAAGGTGTAAATGTGTTTCCTGAAATACCTGGTCCACTAAACAATCCTGCGATTGGTGTTCCTGTTAATGTAGCTGACGGGTCGCTAAAGTTGTAGTTTGCAGCTAAACCACTGAAAGAAACAGTTGGTAAAGGGTTAATGGATGTTGTGCTGGATGTAGAACCTGAGCAGCCATTTGCATTGGTAACAGTTACTGTAAATGTGTTTGCAGAACTAACATTAATGGATTGTGTTGTTGCACCTGACGACCAATTATACGTGATGAATCCTGCACCTGCATTTAATGAAGTAGAACTGCCAGCACAAAATGAATTACTTCCAGTGATGGAAGGAGTTGGTGATGGATTAACTGTAATATTATTTGGAAGCCCGCCAGCTAATGTGCTTGAAGCACTGCAACCTGTTACGAAATTAGTAACGGTATAGAAAAATGTCGTACTCGGTCCATTATAAGGATTAGGAACACTCCATGATCCACCAACAGGATTGCCTATTAATCCAATTTCAGTTCCGCTGCAACCAAAGGCATCAAATGTCATTGGAATATCGGGAGTAGCAAGAACTGAAATAGCAAGTATAGAAGATGTTCCGGCACAATTTGCATTTGATCCAAAAACAGAAATATTTCCGGTAGAAACTGCATTGGTAAAAACTACAGTAATTTGAGTAGTACCTTGACCATTTGTAATGGTTCCGCCAGCAGGCACCGACCAAGTATAATTGGTAGCATTGGCAATAGCACTCACACTAAATTGCATTGGTAGCCATGCACAAAAATTAGTTAGTCCACCAATTGCGCCTGCAGCCGCTACTTGTGCAGATATAGTAATGTTTGAAGTGTTGGTGCTTCCAATAACAATCGGACTGGAACTTACCACACGAACTCTGTAACCTGTTCCGGTTGCTTTTCCTGCAGGTATAATAGCAACAATAGTTCCGGCAGCTGTTGTTGTTAGCGATCCTATGGTATCAGGACTTGCAAATGATCCACTGGCATCAGAAAGTACTGCTTTGAAAACATTGCCTGCATTTGCTGCTGAGTTTATGGTGAATGGAATATTAATAGCCGAACCTGCACAATAGTTGAGTGGAGAAATTGTTGAGGTGGTAATAGTTGTTAATGCAACAGGAGCTGTAATAATAAAATTGGTGTTGCTCATATCAAAGAAAATATTTCCAACCGCTTCTACTTTTATTCTTGCTGTTGTAGAGGCAATATTTGGAATGTTAACTGATTCTGATCCATCATTTGGAGTGCTTGCCACCAATACTGTTGGAAAAGTATTGCCTCCATCGGTAGAAAGTGAAATTTTAACATTAGCACAACTTACCGGTGCACTGGTAGTGCTTGCAACATTCCACATCACTGTTTGAACCGAATTAGCAGCGTAGCTAACCGCAGTGTTTGGAGCAGTTACTATAAAAGGACCAGAAGATGTACTCACAGTCACAATCATATCATCACTATTATTAGCTGGTCCTCCTATATGATTATCTCGAACTGTAAAACGAAAATTCATTGAACGTGCAACATTCGGAACAGCTTCCCAGGTCCAGGCAGTTAGCCCGGCTTGAATTGTTGCTAAGCGAGGGAAATACTGTACAGGACTTACAGAGGGATTAAATGATCTGAACGCTGCGCCAGTGGTGTTTGAAATGCTTGGGAAAGTTGTTGACGGTGCTCCAGAATTCATTTGCTCCCAGCAATACGTCAAGCCAGCATCATTGGCATCGGTGCCAACACCAGTAAGAGCAAATGGAGTTCCTTTTGGAATTGTATAATCCGAACCTGCGTCAGCAGTAGGTATTGAATTGCCTGTACTGGTTGTAGTTTGGCATGATGTTGATTTAATATAATTGGTAATTTGTTCGATGCTTATTGCATGAAAATAGGCATCGCTGTGTGGTTGAACATCGGTTGATCCGGTAATACCGGCATACCCCATAATAGTGCTTCCGCTGCCCGGCTCCATTTGTTTTCCTGTTCCTTCATTACTCATGGTAAAAGTATGATTGCCTCCAAACTGATGCCCCATTTCGTGAGCTACATAATCAATATCAAAATTATCTCCGGATGGAATTGCATCAGCCGGTGATGTAAATCCACTTCCTTTTTTTAGTGGTGAGGGAACTGTTGGATTAACACATACGCAAGCAATACATCCGGCATTGCCACCACCACCTGACGCACCAAATAGGTGACCTATATCATAACCGGCATTACCAATAACATTGGTTAAGGTAGTTTGTAACTGTTGGTTCCATGCACCTTGAGCTCCGGTTGAAGCATTTGAATAGGGATCAGTAGAAGCATTGGTATAAATCAAAATGGTGTCGTTAGCAATCAGGTTCATGTGCACTCCAAAATCTATTTCAAAAACACCGTTTACACGAGTCATGGTATTGTTCATTGCTGCTAAAGCCAAAGCTCTGGTGCCTCCGAAAAAAGTAGTGTATTCACCAGTTACAGACAGGGCAAGTCTGAAGCTTCTGAAATTTCCATCATCGGCATTAGGACGATTGGTAAATCCATTTGAATTTTGAATAGATTCTCTAACATGATCAATTAATCGGCATTCAAAAGTTCCGGTAGAAGATGATTTGTCTCCTTTTCGATACACAGCATAAGTGCTTTTATCAACCGTATATGGCTCGATAAATACGGCTTGCTGGTCAGCTCTAAGCAACATTGATTGTAAACCAAGCGGTGATAAACTAAAGTAAATAATAGCTGAAGGGTCATTAATTCCTTTGCCAACATATGATTTGATTTCAGGAAATGCAGCAGCTAATGCCGGCTCCATATTTGAAGTTTCAAATACATTATAAGGCTCCAAACTTCCATTTTCATCAGGGAAATAAACAATGTTGTTAGCTTCGCTAATGTTTGAATTTCGTTGAGGAGTATGAACAAGTGCAGCCTTAATTGAATTAATATCCAGTTCATACAATCTAAATTGTGTGAGGTTGCGTTTGTTTTCTATAACATTGGCTTCGGTTTTTTCTGACTGATCTAATGCTTGCCAGTAAAAATTTGAACTTTGCGCTTTAACAATTTGTGTTGTTGCCACAACTAGTATTAAAAGCAAATTCTTGAAATTTATGAAATTCTGAAATCGTAGAAAATAATTATTCATGCAGTTTAGAATTAATAATTTTTTTGTTTTGTATTGCAATAATATAGCTTTTTTTTGGGATAATTATGAATATTGAATGTTGTAATTTCTTAGCTATTATTACCAATAGTTAATTCAACTGTCAATGATTGGCATTTAATATAAACTAATGCAAATAAATCGATGGAGTTTTTTTACTTCAGAAACTAAATGGAATCGTTTTTTTTTGCAATTAGTATAGTGTGAATTTCGATTTGCAATGCTGATTTATTAAACGGAACTTTAAATATTTTTAATGCTTCCAATTTATTTTCAGCCAATGATCCTATTATTTTTTTAAGATCGTGATAATAAAAATAACTTCTGTCGCCAGTACCGGCAGTTAAGAAACCTGATTTGGTGGGGTCGCCTTCAACAAAACTTAAATAAATAACTCCATTGCTATTTAACATTTGATTTGCATCCGCAATTAGTTTTTCAACTTCCGTCATTGACAAATAGGGTATAAAGAAACCGCAAATTATTGCGTCATATTTGTATTTAAGTTGATTGATTTGCCGACCATCCATCACTAAAAACTTAGCAGTTGGATTGTTTTTAATTGACAATTCGATCATTTTTGGAGCGATATCTATTCCTAAAATATCAAAGTCCGGTCGTTTAGTTAAAAGATATTTAGTGATATTACCGGGCCCGCAACCAACTTCTAAAATTTTAGCGTTGGTTTTGTTTATTGATTTGCAAGTAAAGTCGTAAGTTTTATTATATATGTCTAAGTAAAAAAACTTCTCTTGGTAGATTGTAGCAACTTTATTCCAGGTGTTAAAAGTTTCAGTATTCTTATCCATATTTTGCACTGATTATTTAGTTTTAGAAATAGGCTCAAATTTGAAGTAAAGAGAGCAAGTGAAAATAAGTTAAATTTATTTTTCTCAAAATTAGCAACTACTTAAATAATAGTTGTGTCTATTCTTCCAATATTGCAAAACAGAAAGGTTATTCTTTTTTTGAAATTGAATTTTCTAATTTTTCATTCGCTACTCGTTCTAATTTACCTAGCATCCCACTAAAACCAATTACTTTTGCGCCCGTGTCAGACATTATTCAACTTCTTCCCGATTCGGTAGCCAACCAAATAGCTGCAGGTGAGGTTGTTCAGCGGCCAGCGTCAGCGGTTAAGGAACTGCTTGAGAATGCCGTGGATGCCGGCAGTACTCATATTCAGTTGATTATTCGTGATGCCGGGAAATCGCTAATTCAGGTAATTGATGATGGCATTGGAATGAGCGTTACTGATGCCCGAATGAGTTTTGAGCGACATGCAACTTCTAAAATTCGTTCAGCTGATGATCTGTTTACATTGCATACCATGGGGTTTCGTGGCGAGGCTTTGGCATCCATGGCTGCTATTGCTCATGTTGAACTAAAAACCAAACGACAGGAAGATGAAGTAGGAACAAGTGTAATTATTGAAGGTGCTGAATTTGTTAGCCAGGATAATTGTGTTTGCAGCAAGGGCACTTCTATTGCCATTCGAAACCTGTTTTATAATGTACCTGCCCGAAGAAATTTTTTGAAATCGAATCCGGTCGAAACTCGTCATATTGTTGACGAGTTTACAAGAGTTGCGCTAGCTCATCCTGAAATTGCGTTTTCTTTTCATCACAACGAAATGCAGGTGTTTGATTTACGTTTTGGGAATTTACGACAGCGCATAGCGGCAGTCTTTGGAAATAACTACAACGAACGACTGGTTCCGGTTGAAGAAGAAACAACTATCGTATCCTTGTCGGGGTTTGTTTGCAAACCTGAATTTGCTAAGAAAAACCGTGGTGAGCAGTATTTCTTTGTCAATAATCGTTTTATTAAAGATGGCTATTTGCATCATGCAGTAAGCGCAGCTTTCGAAAATATGATAACTAAGGATAGCTATCCATCCTATTTTATTAATCTGCAAATTAATCCGGCTCATATCGATGTAAATATTCATCCTACAAAAACAGAAATAAAATTTGTGGATGAAAAATCAGTATATGCAATTATGCGTGCCGCTGTTAAAAGAGCTTTAGGAAAATTCAGTGTAACACCAACCCTTGATTTTGATCAAGAGCGAAGTTTTGAAATTCCATTGGAGCAGTTGGATAAATTTCCAAAACTGCCAACGATAAAAGTAAATCCAAATTATAATCCGTTTAAGCCTGAAACGGTTGAACAAGCATCGAATCCTACTAGATGGAATCCAATTATTCAACCAGTCCGCACAGAGCAATGGCATCAATTGCATAAGAATTTGATGAATATTGAATTGCCAATAGCTGATAGCAAAGAATCAAATACCTTTCCCGTTATTGACGAGTTGGATGAAACTTGTTTTACACAAATGCAATTGAGAATGATAGTTGTAACTCATGAGCATGGTTTGCTATTAATTGATCAACAAATGGCACACGAACAAATTTTGTATGAACAAAATTTGCATAATTTAATTCACAAACCTGCGGCAACACAACAACAATTGTTTCCTCAAAATCTGGAGTTTACTCCACATGAAGCAATGTTGTTAAAAGAATTACTAACTGATTTAAGGCAGTTAGGATTTGATATTAATGAATTTGGTGCCAATGCATTTGTATTGCATGGCGCACCTGCAGAAGTGATAGCCGGTGATGAAAAGAAAATACTTCAACTGTTAATGGATCAGTACAAGCAAAATCGCGATGTGATGCAATTGGAGTCGCGCAATAATCTTGCACTGTCGTATGCCCGAAGCCTTGCTATGAGAAAGGCAACTTTTTTAAGTCAGCGCGAAATGAAACATTTGGTAACAGAATTAATGAACTGTGAAAATCCGTTGTTGAATTTTAATGGAAAAAATATTCTGGTTCAAATTGGTAGTGATGAATTAATGAATCGTTTTAATAAAAAATAAAATAGTAGTAGGAATTCAATTTTGTCAATGAGTGAAACAATATTAATTTTTACGAAGGCAAACAAACCTTCGAATTCTAGAATCTTCAAATCCCCCAAATAGAATTATGTATCAGGAGTATCGCCCAAGTCGATTTCAAATTTTGCCACCCGTAGTAAAAAATTTATTGATTGTAAATGGAATTATGTACCTGGCAACAGTGGTTATTGGCGAAAAGTTTGGTTATGACCTTTCGCAATATTTAGGGTTGCATTTTTTTTCGTCTGAGTATTTTTATCCTCACCAGTTTGTTACCCATCTTTTTATGCATGGTAGTTTTTTGCACATCTTTTCAAATATGCTTGGCTTATGGATGTTTGGTAATATGCTCGAAAATTTATGGGGTGGAAAACGCTTCTTGATTTACTATTTAGTGTGTGGACTAGGAGCCGCATTTATTCATACACTGTTTACGTGGTACGAAATTGAACAAGTTCGCCATGCTGTTGAAACTTTTGCAGCCCAAGCAAATACTGTTGACTTCAAACTATTTCTTAATCATTACAAAGGCTATGTGTTGAGCGAACAGTATGAATACATCAATAACTTTTATTCGCAATGGCAACAATCACCAAACGATTTAACTTTTATCAACGATTCAATAAATATTGCAAATGAAATACTAAAGAATAAAACCGATGTAGCCACAGTAGGTGCAAGTGGAGCAGTGTTTGGTATACTACTGGCTTTCGGCATGCTATTTCCAAACACCATCATTTATATCTATTTCGCTATACCTATGAAAGCAAAGTATTTTGTGATTTTATATGGTTTGTTCGAGCTTTATTCCGGTTTTCAAAACAGCCCAACAGATAATGTGGCTCACTTTGCTCACTTAGGAGGAATGCTATTTGGCTTTATAATGATAAAATGGTGGGCTAAACGAAACCGACAACAATTTTACTAATTATAACGTATACTATTATTACATGATGTTAAGTATTTAAGATTTCACCGAATTTTGTGAAGAGCAATTAAAATGAAGAAGATATTATTGGAAATCAAATTGAGTTTTGGAAATGCACAGTCGTTGTATCGATTGATGGTAATCAATATTGCAGTTTTTTTAGTTTTTATGCTTCTACGTACTATATTTTATCTGTTTCAAGTTAATTCTGGTTTTGTTGGGCTTGCAGCAATGAATTTGAGCTTACCATCTGAGTTGTCAAGCATCCTTACTCAACCTTGGTCTTTAATTACCTATATGTTCTTTCACCAGGAGTTTTTTCATATTTTATTTAATATGCTGGTTTTATATTGGTTAGGCAAAATATTTACCGAATACCTTGGTAACGATAAGCTATGGGCAACTTATATTTTAGGTGGACTGAGTGGAGCTTTATTATATGTGCTGGCTTACAATATTTTTCCGGCATTTGCAATGGACTCAGGAGCTAGATTAATGGGAGCATCTGCAGGCGTAATTGCAGTTATGGTTGCAACAGCCACATTAATACCCGATTACACTATTATGCTGTTGTTTTTTGGACAAGTTAAACTAAAATTTATTGCCATATTTTCCATTCTTCTCTATGCTATTAATATTCCTCAAGGCAATGCGGGTGGTAATATTGCACATATAGGAGGTGCACTATTTGGTTTTATTATGATCAAACAATTGCAAAAGGGCAATGATATGACTGCCTGGTTGATTAAATTGTTTTCGGCAAAAGGTAAGCCTAGAATGAAAGTAACATCCAGAAATCGGACCAATAATTCTGATGCAGCTTATCATTCAAGTATGAGAGAAAGGCAAGAAATCATCGATGGAATCCTCGATAAAATCAGTCAGAGTGGATATAGCAGTTTAAGTGCTGAAGAGAAAGAAATTTTATTTAAAGCCAGTAAAAATATTCACAAAGATTAATTTCCAATTTTGGGACAACATGTTTTCTTTTTAGGAAAATCGAGTTGTCTTTGTCTATTCAAACCTTTCAAATTTTAATTTGCAAATTATTTTTCTTGTATTTTTTTAGCTAGAAATGAGGTGTTTGCGATTTCTTACTAGCAATTATTTCTTTATTTGACAGACTAGGACGTGCTGGCATACTACTTGAAATTAACAATCCAAATTATAAATTTAAAACATAAAATTTTCAAAAAACTATGCGAGTAAAAATTTCTTTCTTAAGGGATCAAATGTCGGCTAACACCATTCCCCTTCATCATCAGACTTTATTGGCTGATAGTATTTTTAACATTATTGACGGTTTTTCATCTGACCGATCATTGATCAATTTTTCTTCTCTAAAGGGAACGAGTAAAATTCAAAATGGATTTATGCGTTTCTTATCATCAAAAGTTACTTTGGTGATTTCAAGCAAACGAGAAGATTTAGTGGAAAAAGTGGTATCGAAAATATTTGAGATGCCCTATTTAAGTGTTGGAAAAATGAACCTGATGCCACGCAGCCATGAGGTTATTCCTGATCCTGAGTTTTCTACCAAAATGCGTTTTCTGTGTATCAGTCCAATGATATTGATTGATCCAAGAAAAGATCCTGAAAGAAGTCAACACACTATTGATCCAACATCACAGGAGTTTTCTGATGTGTTGTATGAGCAAACACTTGATAGAATGGAGAAGGCGGGTTACTCAGAAGCGGATTTAAACAATTTTGCTGAATTTGATGCTCAACCAGATCGTGAGTATGTTCAGAAATTAAATGAAACCGGTAAAAAATTCGCCAGATTTTATAAAGGTGCAGATGGTTCAACTATGATGGGTTATTTATTGCCATTTACCTTACATGCACATCCGGAAGTACAACGTTTTATTTGGGATTGTGGTGCTGGAGTGCTTAACGATCAGGGATACGGCATGGTTGATTTGGTAAAAGTTCAAATGAATTAAGAGAATTATTTATTAAGCAATAGTAAAATAGAAACAGGATCTGTTGGGATCCTGTTTCTATTTTATATCAAGAAATTTTTTTTGGTCGGATTGGGTTTTGCCGCCTGACGGCATAAACAAGTTCATCTATCAATTCACCCTCTTTAAAAAATGTTTTTTCAAATTGTGCTTCCAGTTTAAAACCGGCTTTTTCAAGTGCTTTTTTTGAACCAACATTTGTTCCAAATGGTCGTGCAAAAATTCGGTTGATATCAAAGTTGTTAAATCCATATTCAACCATTTGATTAATGGCTTTTGTAATAATACCATTTCCCCAATAGGGTTCAGCCAGCCAATAGCCTAACTCAGCGTTTTTAAATTGTATATCGTTTTGTGGATGTAATCCTATTCCACCTGCTGCTTCGCCATTTATTTCAATGGCAAAAATATGAGTTGGGTTTCCTTGAATTGCAAACGCTATAAATGCTTTTCCATTCTCAATGGTATAAGGATGTTTGAATTGGTTGGTCATGAACTTTGCAATTTTGGCATTGTTTGCAAACTTTACCAAGCTGTCTAAATCATTGTTCGTCCAGGGTCTTAAAATGAAATTCATAGGTTAAAAAGTTTATTTTTAAATTGGTGATTCAAATGCATCGAAAAAGAAAAGAGTAGAGAACTACGATCTAAAAGTAATCATCAATCAAATATAGGATCAATAAAAAAGTTATCGCGCCTTTTGCCCAAGCATTGGCACAAAACGAAAAGTATCTAATTCGATAATTTCTTTTTCCTTGTTGCTCTTTTTAATAACGATAGTCATTATTTGTTCACTTAACGGGCCCACAGGAACTACCATAATGCCTCCAACTTTTAATTGGTCCAGTAGTGCTTCCGGAATACTTGGTGCACCACAGGTAATTAGTATTTTATCAAATGGCGCAAAGGAAGTTAACCCTTTAAATCCATCACCAAAAAAAGTTTTGATAGTGTAATTTAATTCATGTAATCGCTTGCGTGTTGTTTCAAAGAGTTGTTTGTGACGTTCGATAGAAAATACTTTTGCTCCGCATTCATACAAAACACTTGCCTGATAGCCACTTCCAGTTCCAATTTCCAATACTTTTTCACCTTTCTCGAGCAGTAAAAGTTGGGTTTGATAAGCAACTGTATAGGGTTGCGAAATGGTTTGATCACAGTCAATTGGAAAGGCTTTGTCTTCGTAGGCAAACTCCAAAAAAGTATTATCCATAAACAAATGTCTTGGTACTTTACCTATCGCATTAAGCACCGCCTGATTATTAATGCCTTTGGCTGTTAAAAGTTCTACCAGTTTCTTGCGTAAACCTTGATGTCGAAAGGAGTCTATAATCATTTTGGCAAAGGTAAAATAAGTTTGCATTTTAGTGGGTTAATAGCATTCAT
Source organism: Bacteroidota bacterium (assembly GCA_031409815.1). Taxonomy (GTDB): domain Bacteria; phylum Bacteroidota; class Bacteroidia; order AKYH767-A; family OLB10; genus JANLUX01. The sequence goes on along the minus strand of JANNXV010000124.1, from coordinate 16,416 downwards.
ACTTTGAAAATCTGTACACTGCTTTTCCTTACTTTTGCGCAAAATTTTAATGATGCTCAAAATTGGTGTTTTAGGAGCCGGACATCTCGGTAAGATACATCTCCGTCTTTTGAAAGAAATACCTGCATACGAGTTGATTGGGTTCTTCGACCCGAACGAATCAAATGCTGCTGCCGTAGCTCATGAAACAGGTTTAAAAGCGTTTTCAACTATCGATGAGTTGATGAAAGAAGTGGATGTGGTTGATATTGTTACTCCCACTGTTTCGCACTATGATTGTGCTGTTAAGGCCTTAAGACTAAGTAAGCACGTTTTTATCGAAAAGCCATTGGCTAATACGCTGCTTGAAGCTAAAAAATTGTTGGCTTTAAGTAAAGAAGCCAATGTGAAAGTTCAGGTGGGTCATGTAGAGCGTTTTAATCCGGCATTTATTGCCGCACGCGGTTATATTCATCAGCCAATGTTTATTGAAACACATCGACTGGCTCAATTTAATCCCAGAGGTACTGATGTATCAGTTGTTTTGGATCTGATGATTCACGACATCGACATTGTAATGCATATTGTTAATTCAAATGTTAAGAAGATAAGTACCAGTGGAGTTGCAGTTGTTAGTGATACACCGGATATCGCCAATGCAAGAATAGAATTTGCAAATGGATGTGTTGCCAACCTAACTGCAAGTCGCATTTCATTGAAAAATATGCGTAAAACCAGATTTTTTCAGAAAGACGCTTACATAGCTGTTGATTTTTTGAAGAAGAGTGCTGAAGTAGTTAGGTTAAAGGCAGTTGAAGGCGAGGTTGACCCCTTAGCTGTAACCATCGATCTTGGTGCTAACAAAGGAACTAAGCAAATTTATTTTGAGAATCCTAAGGTTGAAGAAAGTAATGCAATTAAGGAGGAATTAATAAGTTTTGCCGAATGTATCTCAACTAATCAAGAGCCTAAAGTTACCATTGAAGATGGTTTTCTGGCATTACAAATAGCACATCAGATTGCCGACAAGTTGAAAGTGATGCCGGTAATGGTTTCTTAATTCTAAATTGGTGTTGAAGAATGATGTGTCAAAACTTTAAAATTATTTTTTTATATCTTTTTAGCTTAACTGCTTTCACCGGTTGCGATATCATTAATCCGGCAGAACCAACCCCAACCTATATTAAAGTGGATAGCGTATCAGTTTCAACTGACTATTCGGTTCAAGGAACAGCTTCAAATGAAATAAAAGATATATGGGTTTCGATGGACGGACAGTTTATTGGTGTTTATCAATTGCCAGCATTGTTTCCGGTAATTGGTGACGCAGGTACGCATTCCTTTTTATTTGCTCCTGGAATTTATGATAATGGTATTGCTAATACGCGCATTATTTATCGATTGATGAAAGGTTTTACAACCGATATTGAACTTAAGAATGGCGAAATTGTTCAACCTTCAACTACCCCGGTGATTACTTATTTTCCGCAAATATTATTTTCGGCACCTAACGGATGGCAAGAGGATTTTGAGGATGCAACAATCAGTCTGGTTCCTACAACTGGTGATACCTTAGTTCAGGATGTTACCGATGCTTTTGAAGGTACTTATAGTGGTAAAATAACAATGAGTGCCAGCAATCCTTCTTTTAGACTTGAAATGTTTGAGGGGGTTGTTTTACCAACAACATCTGTTAGTTATCTAGAGATGAATTATAAATGTGATTATCCATTTTTTGTTGGTTTAATAGGTAAAAAATCAGGTGGAAATGAAGAGCGTCAAATTATAGTTGTGAATTCAACAAAAAATACCTGGAATAAAATTTACATCAGTTTAGGTAATGATGTTCGATCGCTTGATCCTTCTCAGAATTATAAAATTTATATTAGCTCATCATTAAGCGATGCCAGTTCAGCTACTTTTCATTTTGACAATTTTAAAGTGATACATAATTAAATGAATAAGCGTAAACAAATATTTATATATGTATTAGCAGATTGGTTTGGCGCTTTGTTGGCTTGGACTTTATTTTATGCCTATCGAAAAGCAAGTATTGAATCTATTTTATATGGTTATAAAATTCCATTCACTCCTGATACAAACTTTTATTTAGGAATTACGGTATTGCCTATTCTTTGGTTAATAGTATATGCATTAGTGGGAACCTACAATGATATATTTCGAAAGTCGAGGTTGCGCGAAATTGGTCTTACTTTTTATGTTTCCATTATAGGAGTACTTATTATTTTCTTTACCTTATTATTAGATGATGTCATAGTATCTTACAGAAGCTATTATGATATATTTTTCGCTTTACTGGGATTACATTTTTTAATCACAGCTATTTTAAGATTAATAATAACCACTATTACTGCCCGAAAAATTAAAGGAAGAAAGATTGGCTTTCCTACTTTACTTATTGGCAGCAGCCAAAAGGCATTAAGCCTTTATCAGGAATTGGAAACCGAAAGCACTAGTCAGGGTTATAAATTTATGGGCTTTATTCATGTTGACCACAACAATGGTAAACTATTTAAATCCTATTTGCCCCATCTGGGTGGTATCGAAGATTTGAAAAATATTATTCGCGATTACAGAATTGAAGAAGCGGTTATTGCTATTGAGTCATCAGAACATGAAAGCATTGGACTTATCATCAATGAGCTGGAAGATACAGATGTAATCATTAAGATAATGCCAGATATGTATGACATATTAAGCGGCACCGTTAAGATGACATCCATATTTGGATCGCCACTTATTATTATTAGTCCTATGTTAATGCCCGTTTGGCAACAATCGCTAAAACGAATTTTTGATATTGTGGTGTCGTTGTTTTTCTTGGTGATACTTTCTCCGGTATATTTGATTACCGCCATCATTATTAAATCAACATCCAAAGGCCCTGTGTTTTTTGTTCAAGAGCGAATCGGACTCCATGGTAATCCATTCTACATTTATAAATTCAGGTCGATGTTTACTGACGCAGAGAATGGCACTCCCATGTTGAGCAGTCACAACGATTCGAGGGTTACACCATTTGGACGAATGATGCGAAAGGTAAGGCTTGATGAAATTCCTCAGTTTTACAATGTTTTGGTTGGTGATATGAGTTTAGTAGGTCCTCGGCCTGAACGACAGTATTTCATTGATCAGATAATGCAATGCGCACCTCATTACCGACACTTGCATAAGGTTCGTCCCGGAATTACAAGCTGGGGTCAGGTTAAATATGGTTATGCTGAAAATGTGGAACAAATGATTCATCGTTTAAAGTATGATGTTATTTATATTGAGAACATGTCGCTGGCACTTGATTTTAAAATACTATTTTACACAGTAAGAACTATTTTAGCTAGGAGCGGAAAATAGATGTGATTTAATTCTTAAAAATTGAATAAACATAATTGTAAACTAATTGTTAATACTACTTTATCCTTAATAATATGATGAAAAATATTTCAGTTATCGGATCCGGTCAAATGGGCAATGGCATTGCTCACGTGTTTGCTCAAAACGGATTCAATGTTACATTGATCGATATAGCACAAGAGCCATTAGACAAAGCCATAAAAACAATCAGTGGAAATTTAGATCGTCAGGTTGCCAAGCAATTGATTTCTGAAGAAATAAAATCCAACACATTAAAAAATATAGTTACTACCACTTCAATGAAAGATGGTGTAGCTAATGCTGAACTTGTAGTGGAAGCAGCAACCGAACGCATTGACCTTAAGCTAAAAATATTCAGTGATTTGGATACATTTACAAAGCCTGATTGTATTCTTGCATCTAATACCTCTTCTATCTCCATTACAAAAATTGCGTCCGTAACAAAGCGCGGAGACAAGGTTATCGGTATGCATTTTATGAATCCGGTTCCAGTAATGAAGTTGGTGGAAGTTATTCGTGGTTATTCAACAAGTGATGAGGTAACAAAATTAATTTTTGAAGTTTCAAAGCAACTTGGTAAATCTCCGGTTGAGGTAAACGATTATCCGGGTTTTGTGGCTAACCGTATTTTAATGCCAATGATTAACGAAGCCATTTGCAGTTTGTTTGAAGGCGTTGCTGGTGTGATGGAGATTGATACAGTAATGAAATTAGGTATGGCTCATCCGATGGGGCCATTACAACTGGCCGATTTTATCGGTTTAGATACTTGCTTAAGTATTTTACGTGTGCTACACGATGGCTTTGGCAATCCTAAATATGCACCATGTCCGTTATTGGTTAATATGGTAACATCAGGAAATTTAGGATTAAAATCGGGAAGCGGTTTTTATAAGTACACTGCCGGAAGTAAAGATCTGGTAGTGGCTGATAATTTCAAAACGAGCTAATATTTTCTATCTAGTTATAACTGCGCTATTGAAAAAGTTTGAAATAGGTGACCGTGTAAGTTTTATTAATGAGAAACAAGATGGTTTTATTGCCAAGTTATTGCCAAATGGAAATTGCATGGTGGAGATCGAAGATGGCTTTGAAATTGAAGCAACCGTTAGCGAATTAATAAAGATTGCCGTAACTCAGAAAAATAGAAACTCAGCTATTGAAGTAGTCAAACAAGAAGAAAAAGCACAACCAGAAGAAAAAATAATATTAAGCAAGTTGCTTTCCGGTTTAAGTGATGCAGTCACTTTTGTATTGATGCCTTCGAATGCTCATCAAGTTCTTACGGGTTCAGTTAAATATTTTTTAGTGAATGAAAGTAAATACGATGTGCTATTTACTTTTTCCAACAAAAAAAATAAAAAAACAGTTGGAATATCTTCTGGCAAAATTGAAGCAACCAATGAAATTTGTATAGGAGAAATTACAAGAGATGCATTAATGGATGCTGAGTCGTTGCAGGTTCAGTTGCTTTTTCATCAGATAAATTTGTTTCATCAAATTGGCGTGGTTACAAAAGATTTAACAATTGAATACCCCGATCTCAATCACACCAATAAAAATATTGTGGGGGCAGCTGCATTCTGTAAAACGGTAAAACTTATTTCATTTGCAGAAACTGCAGAGGAGGATTTAAGCGAACTCGTTAGAAAATTTCAGGCTGATCAGCCAACAAGTCTTCCAAAACAGGAGGCTTCACAAAATATTTTAAATAAATCTAAAGATCAATTTCAACAATATAATGTAGCTCCCGGTTTAATTGAGGTTGATTTGCATATTGAAGAATTGGTGGATGATGCTTCGGGATTGACAAATACGCAGATGATTGAAATTCAATTGCAGCATTTTCGTAAGGCAATTGATAGTGCATTGTTGCGCAAAGCACACAAGATTACTTTTATACATGGAGTAGGTAATGGAAGATTGAAGAATGCCATTCGTACAGAGATTGAAAATATTTCTTACCTCCGATTTGGTGATGCACCTTTTGAAAAGTATGGAGCCGGTGCAACGGAAGTGATTTTGAAATAACCGTTTTAATAATAACTCGCAAAATAAAACCAATTCCCTTTTTTATCAGCAGCCGAAATGGTTAATTGATGTGGCCCCAAAATTTGTGGTTTGATGAAATAAATAAGTCGGTCTGATTTAAGATCCTGCTCCATCAAAGCCCATTCGTTATCAATACATCCGATATAATTTTCGATGGCTGAAAGATCATCTGTAATTTTTACACTTAATACCGGGCACATACAAATACTGTCGATAGTAATTTGCTGATGATTAATAGTTGGTGCAATAGTATCAACCGTTATAGCAAATTTACCAAACGAAGAAATTTTAGTAATCACCCATCCATTATTATAGACTCCACCAATCGAGCCGCTAATTTTATTTTGGTCGTTGATACCAACTATTAAAACTTTTGATTGTAATGATTTAGGAACTTTATTTGCGCGAATTTTTAGTTCTGCGTTTTTATGTAATGGTATTGTTTTGTCAAATACTTTAACTACTACAGAATAAAAAGATTTTGCTTTTACTTCTATAATTGCCTCAGCCTTTATATCTTGATATAAACTCCCTTTTTGAATAAAAACAGATGAATGTTCCGATTTTAATAAATGGTCGACTTCATAACATATCATATTAGTTTGAATCGTATCACTAAATAATTGCGAACTATCTTTTTGAATTTCTAATAGCAGGGTAGAGGAGTGGCCATTAAAATCTCTAATAATAATTCTTGGATTTAAGACCATATTATCCATAAAGTTGATGGCTCCTTTGCCTGCATTTCTGAATGTCGGGAAAGCATCTCCCGGCAAGTTAAAACAGCGCTCTAATTTAATTTTTTGTAGAATTTTAGCTTCATAATCAATATGTGCATTGACATATTTAGTATCACTAAAATTTAGCCTGTTATAACTAAAATTGAAAACAGTATCATTCTCATTGATTAAAGTTGCAGAATAAATTCCAACGTCATTACTATCTAATGCAAAAGCTTTGTCGAATGCTGCAAAAGCAACACTTATGTTAGAAATGTTACTTGGAATTTTTATCGTGTCATCCACAGCATAAACAGAATCATTTAATGCACGAGTTTCAAGCAAGGTTAGTCTTTTTTGTTCGCCATCAACTCTTGTATAAATAGCAACATGGGTGAATACTGGAAAAGTGGTGTCAGGAATTGAGATCCCAAACAACAATGGATTTAATGGTTCCTCAGTGTAGCGGTTGCGAATTTCAAAATGTAAATGTGGTGCTTCGCTGCCTCCTGAATTGCCACTTATTGCAATTAGCTCTGCTTTATGAACAATAAATTGCATGGAGTCAGGAAATAATTCCACTTCAAATTTTTGTAACGCGTTTTGATTTTGCTCCACATATTGTTGAATGGAGGTTGAAAATTGTTTCAGGTGCCCATAAACGGTTGTGGTTCCATTTGGATGTGTGATATACAAAGCTTTTCCATAACCCATCGCACTCACTTTTATTCTGGAAACATATCCATCAGCGGCAGAAAGTACCGCTTGTCCTTCTTTGCCATAAGTACGTAAATCAATCCCTGAATGAAAATGATTGGTTCTTATCTCACAAAAATTGCCGGAAAGTGATAATGGTATGTTTAATGGGCTCGAATAATAGTTTTTAAGGTTGGAGATTTGTGCACCTACTGATAAATCAAACATAATTAGAACCAGAACAATTCGAAACATTTGCCTAAGATATATGTTCATTTAGTTGCAATAAAAAAACCCCGCTCCGAATTAACGGGCGGGGTTTTTTTGAATTAGTTGCTTCACTATTAGTGAGCAGTTGAATCTGGCATTGCAGTTGTATCAACTGTTGCAGCGGCAGCAGCAGCGGCAGCCGCTTCTTCAGCAGCTTTCATTGCATCTTCAGCAGCTTTTATTGAATCTTGAGTTGCAAGTTCCATTTTTGCTTTTTCTTCTGCAGATGGACCACAAGAAGTCATAACGATCATACCAACAAACGTGGCTAATAAGAGAATTTTTTTCATTTTTTTTTATTATTTATTGTTTATTTATAACTATTCTATTTTAACCTCTTCCTTGACCTGGTTTAACATCAGCAGGTTTAGCAGGCGCTGGCTCAGCCTTTGGTTTTGCTTTCGGTTTCGGTTTGCTCATATTAGCTTTCATGTTTGCCATTGAATCTTGCATAGCAACCATTGCTAACGAGTCTTGTGTTGCCTTCATAGCAGCTTCTGCCGCAGCAGCAGCCATTGCTTCAGCAGCAGCAGTTGAATCAGCTATTCTAACTAGTTCAATAGAATCAAGACGAGCCTGTTCTACTTTAGCTTTTTCTTCAGCGCTTGGTCCACAGGCAATAAATACCATTGTGCCTGCTGCCATTAATAAAATTAACGTTTTTTTCATTAGTCCCTTTTTTTGAGTTTTAGATTTGAAGCGGCAAAAATATAAAAAGGAGAATACAAAAAAATCTTGTTTATAAAAAATTAAAAAGCCTATTTTTGCCACCAAATTCAAAAAGATAAAAGAACAAACATGAAAAAGACTCTTATTGCTTTAAGTACTGCTGCGTTTCTGTCAGCTGTTATTTTTACAAGTTGTAGTGATAGTGAAGACACTACTCCTCCAGTAATTACCCTTGTGGGTGCAAATCCATTCTCTCTGGTGTTAAATTCTGCATATGTTGATCCGGGAGCCACAGCAAAGGATGATGAAGATGGAACAATTACCAGCCAGATTATTGTTGATGCAAGTGGTGTTAATAAAGATAAAGCAGGCACTTATACTGTAAATTACTCAGTATCAGATGCTGCCGGTAATACTGGTACTGCAAGCCGTACTGTTACGGTTGCTAACTCAATTACATCAAGCCCATGGACAGGATCTTACGGTTGTGTAATCACTAGTACAGGTGCTCCATATAATTACAATGATGGTGCATTAATATCTGCAACTTTAAATAATGGATTGGCTTGGAGTAAGTTTGGAGATTATAGTAATGCTGATAAAAAATTAAGCTTTAGTATAGATGGTAGTGGAAATGTAACAATTCCGACTCAATCGATTACTTGTGGAACTACTCCAGTATTACGTCAATTTTCGGGTTCTGGTACCTCAACCGGATCCGGTGCAATGGGCTCTACTATTGTTCTTCAAATTACAGAAACAGTAAACAGTATTGCTGGTAATTATACTTATACATTTACTAAGCTATAAATTTTATTAACGAATAACTAAAAAGCCACCATCAATTGGTGGCTTTTTAGTTTGTAGCTACTTTTGAAGTTCCAAAAAACATGATGTTGCAATGATCTCCAAATCCAAAATACAGCTATTTTTATTTACATCCTTTAGTTTGTTATTTTTTGATTCCTGTAAGCGCGAAGATGACACTACAGATCCAGTAATACTTCTTGAAGGAGATAATCCTTATAATGTAGATTCAATAGGAGGAGGATATAGGGAGCCCGGATATACTGCGGTAGATGACAACGATGGTGATTTAACCAGTAAAGTAATAGTTGAAACACCTTCTATTGGCTTCGATTCTGCCAAATCATACAAAGTAATTTATAAGGTTCAGGATTATTCCGGAAACCCTTTTTCAACTTATAGAATAGTTAATATCAGAAACTCCGTGTATTTTCTGGAAGGGGTCTATAATCATGATACCATTCAATGTGGAACAGATACTGCCCGGATTTATCAAAGCACAGTTACCACTTCACCAGTTATAAATGGCAATTTTGCAATAAATAATTTTGCTAACAAGGGGCAGCAAGCCATTTTAAATGGGAAACTCGATTTTACAGGGAACTTAACTTTTGAAACTCCGGCTAATTTGCTCGATTCAGATTCAACAGTTGTATTGAATATTCAATCAGGAAATTTGAATATTAATCCTCCAACAAGACTTGAACTCCTTTTTTATATTAAGGATAATAAGTTGCCGGATTCTACGCTGTGCAGGCTGATAATGGCTCGTTAATACAGGAAAAATGCATTCGCAAAAGTGATGCAAAGTCCAATCAGCAAAATGGCAAGCGGAATTAAAATTCTTGAGGTGCTACGGCTGTGTAAATTAAGGTTCTGAGGAAAAGTTTCTTTCATAGGATTATTTGTTTGATAAATATACGGGCTATGATGTCGATATTGTATTTCCGTTAACGGAGTTCTTTTGCAGTTTTATGGAGTTATTGATAGCATTCACCATATAAGTAGTTTTTCGGACCTCTTTTTAAACGATTTCCCGTTGTTTTACTTTAAATAATAGTAAAAGTTTCCTGCCTTGCAATGCTAATAAGCTCTATCGTTTGATCAGAGTGTTTTGTAAACCATATTTTTGCCGAATGCAGATGGTGTTAATTCCCTACAAGGTTCTTTTTAAGCGCCTTTTTCTGCTTTTGATATTATATTCTGTTTGTCGGTTTTGTTTTTTTGCCTTGAATTTTCATTTTTTTGAGAGTGCCGGATCAATAGAGATAACACTTTTGTTTTTTTACGGATTACGATTCGATATATATGCCATTTTAATTACGAACGCACTTTTTATTTTAATGCATATTTTGCCTTTTCCGGTGTTTAATAAATTATGGTATCAACGTTTAATCAAAATAGTATTTTACGTTTTTAATATCCCAGCTCTAATTTTTAATGCCATAGATTTTGCTTTTTACCGCTATTCTCAAAAAAGAACTACCGCTGATTTTTTTCATTTGTTCGGTATGGGTGACGATATGAAGAACAATATTGTAGTTTACATTTCTGACTATTGGTATATTCTGTTAATAGTTGCGGTGTTGATAGTTTTTATTGAAGTCTTTTATCGAAGAACATATTTGATTCAGCCAAAGGCAATTAAAATCAATTATTTGCTTCAATCTATTTTGCTTATTCCAGCAATTGCATTGTTCGTTATTGGTGCCCGGGGCGGAATTCAATATAAACCAATTAATATGCAAACCGCTGCCAGGTATGCAACCCCACAACTTATTCCAATAGTGCTAAATACCCCTTTTACTATTATCAAAACATTAGGTAAAAATGAATTGAATGATATTAAATATATGAATGACGAGGCAGCCGATAAACTATTCTCGCCCAATCAGGAAATAAATGATTCTTTACCTTTTAAGCCAATGAATGTGGTGGTGATTATTTTAGAAAGTTTCTCAAAGGAATATATCGGATATTTTAATCAGGGAAAGGGTTATACACCTTTTCTAGACTCATTAATTACCCAAAGCTTTGTTTGTGAAAACGCTTTTGCAAATGGTAAACGATCTATTGAAGGTATACCAGCTGTGGTGGCCTCAATACCTGCTTTAATGGATGAGCCATTTATTACTTCTGCATACAATGCAAATTCTATCAATAGCATAGCATCAGTTCTTAAATCCAAAGGTTATCAATCAGCTTTTTTTCATGGAGGAAATAATGGCACCATGGGTTTCGATAATTTTTCACGACTGGCCGGATACGATCACTATTATGGAAGGAATGAATACATCGGAGATAAAAGCAATTATGATGGCAACTGGGGAATTTTTGACGAACCGTATTATCATTATTGTATTTCGAAATTTGATGAAATGAACAAACCCTTTGTGACCACTATTTTTTCGCTTTCGTCTCATCATCCCTATTTGATTCCTCCAAAATATAAAGACCATTTTCCTAAGGGAACACAGCCCATACATGAAACAGTTGGCTATGCCGATCAGGCGCTGAAATCATTTTTTATGGAGGCTGAACAAAAGGCATGGTTTAAAAATACCCTGTTCGTTATCACTGCCGATCATACCGGTCCTGCCGAAAAATCTGAATATCAAACTCGCACAGGTATTTATGAAATCCCTATCATTTATTATTGTCCTGGTCAATCATTAAAAGGCAAAACAAATACGGTAACACAGCATTGTGATATCTTGCCTTCAATATTATCATATTTAAATTTTAATGGGAATTATTCCGCTTTCGGAAAAAATATTTTTTTAAATAGGAAGGAAAATTTTGCAGTAAATTACATGAACAATTCGTTTCAATACATCAACAACAATTACCTTTTACAGTTTGATGGAGATCGTTCGTCAGGTTTGTATGATTATCATAATGATGTTTTTCTGGAGCACAATTTAATTGAGGTGCAAGTTGCAGTCGCTAAGCAATTGGAACAAAATTTAAAGGCCATCATTCAGCAATACAGGCAAGGCATGTTGCACAATAGTTTAATAAAAAAATGAAACCTGTCATCCGTTTTATCATTAATCCGATTTCAGGAAGTGGCAAAGGAGAGCAAATGGCTGCGTTGGTTGAGCAATCAGATCTTAAAACCAAGTTTGAGATTGAAATATGTAAAACAAATGCCCGCGGACATGCAATTGCATTAGCAAAAGATGCAACAGAGAAAAATTATTTTGGTGTGGTAGCTGTAGGAGGCGATGGAACAGTGAATGAAGTGGCTTCATCATTGGTAAATACTTCGACTGTTTTAGGAATTATTCCTGTTGGTTCCGGTAACGGGTTGGCTCGTCATCTTCAAGTCCCAACCAATCCTGCAAAAGCCATTCAGTATTTATTAGAAGCGAAGGTTGAAGCAATTGATACTTTAAAAATTAATAATTGGTTTGCCGTAAATGTTTCGGGTTTGGGCTTTGACGGATATGTGGCGTGGCTGTTTGATAAAGACGGTAAACGTGGACTGAGTGCTTACACACGCCTCGGTTTACAAAATTATTTCTCCTACTCATCTGCTGATTTTGAAATTGAAGCGGATCATCAAACCATCAAAGCCACTGCTCACATGGTGGTGATTGCCAATGCATCGCAGTTTGGTAATGCAGCCATCATTTCTCCAAGGTCTGATTTGAAAGATGGATTGCTGGATGTGATTATAGTAAAACGCCCTTCTGTAATTGATATTCCTTTCACTTTTTACCGTTTATTTAAGGGTACCTTAAAACCGAACAAAAACATACAGATGTTACAATGCAAAAACCTGCATGTAAAATCATCACGACCATTACATTTGCATGTGGATGGAGAACCGCATGAACCATTGAGTGAATTAGCAGTGCAGATTTTTCCATCTTCTTTAAGAGTTTTTATTCCTGTATAAGAATTTTTAGTTTTAAACGTTTTCTCTTAATGAAATTTCATTGAAGAAGAAGTAAATAAAAAGCACTCACTTCTTCAATTGACTACTTTCGCGAAAATGATAAGTAGAAAAGGAATTGTACTTCTGTTTTTTTTAGTTAATGTTATCAATGCAAATTTATTTGCACAGGGCGGTGATGATACTTTGATTAATTCTTATAAGCGATCTTATTACACACAGGATTTCGGTTTTGATTTGCCCCAGCAATTTAACTGCACATTGTATGATACAGTAGATAACTGGATGGGAACGCATTACTGTTATTCAGGAAGCTCTGCTAGTGGAATTGATTGTTCAGGGTTTGTGAATGCCATGTACGCTAAAGTGTATTTGAAAAATATTGGTGCACGCAGTTCGGCCGATATTTATAAAACTATTCGTAAGGTAGATAAAGAAGATTTAAAAGAAGGTGATCTGGTATTTTTTAGAATTAGTAAGCATCGTGTTTCACATGTTGGGTTGTATCTTGGTAGTGGTAAATTTGTGCACGCCAGTGTGAAAAACGGAGTCATTGTCAGTGATCTTAAGGAACCTTATTACAGAAAATATTATGCTGGTGGCGGACCATTAAAGATGGATGCAATTACTGAATTACAGGAAAGATAATATATTAAAACCCCTGACCCCTAAAGGGGAACGGTCGTGTACGAGGCTTCCCTTTAGGGAATTAAAGGGTGTGCGAGGGCTATAATCATTATCGAATACCAGCATTATCAAATCTTCAAATTATCAAATCTTCAAATTAAATATAATGATGACAATTAAAACACTCTTACTAAACGCCCGCCAGATTGAGCAGCGTATCAATCGAATTGCATACGAAATTTATGAGGATAATTTTAATGAGAAAGAGATTATAATAGCCGGTATAGCTAATTCAGGTTTTGTTTTCGCAAAGCAATTGGAAAAGGTGATTAATCAAATTTGCGATCTTAAAACGCAATTGGTTAAACTAACCTTAGATAAGGAAAACCCGGTATTAAATTCCTTAGTTCCTGCTTTATCAAGCGATGCACTAAAAGATAAGGTGGTAATTGTAGTAGATGATGTTTTAAACTCAGGCAAAACACTTATTTACAGTCTTCGTCCGTTTTTAGAAGCAGATATTAAAAAAATCAGAACCGTTTTATTGGTGAACCGTGATCATAAACGCTATCCTGTTGAGGCAGATTTTGTAGGCATTACTTTAAGCACTTCTTTGCAAGAGCACGTAACTGTCATGCTCGAACCAGGAAGGGAAGCGGTTTATTTAAGTTGAAAACTTCAATATTCATCATTCATTATTCAACATTCATCATTCAATATTTCACCTGTTAATGATATGTTAATTTTAACTGAACTTCATTCAAATGATTTTTCTTTGTGGATTGCAAATTGTCAGAGCAGGAACTAAAATTTTATGCGGGAAATAATTAGACATCAAATTGTATTTGCAGGCTGCCTTGTATTGCTTACATTGCTGTGTTTCAGCAATGCAGTAAATGCACAGGCTGTTTTATCCGCAACGGTTAATAGAAATAGTGTTTCAGTGAGTGATCAATTTCAGCTCACATTTTCTCTTAATACAAACGGAAGTCGTTTTCAGGGACCGGATTTAAAGGATTTTTATGTGTTGGGTGGGCCTAATCAAAGCACCTCCATGCAGTTTATCAATGGCAGTGTTTCTCAATCTATCAGTTTTACCTATATCCTTCAGGCTAAGGCAGAAGGAACATTTAAGATAGGCTTTGCAAGTATTGAAGCAGAAGGCAAACGAATTCAATCGAACGGAATTATTATGACTGTTGTGAAAGGCAGTGCACAGGCACAGCAACAACAGGGGCAACAAGGCGCAAATAAACAGCAAGGTCAGCAGCAGCAACAAGATGCAGGTGCAGGATTATCGGATAAAAACATTTTTTTGAAAGCCGAAGTGAATAAAACAAGTGTTTATCGGGGCGAAGCATTGGTGGTAACATTTAAACTCTACACCAATGTAAACATTATGAATTACACTGTAAATAAAATGCCATCGATGAATGGGTTTTGGAGTCAGGATTTTGAAATGCCTCAGCAATTAGAATTGCACAACGAAACAATCAATGGAATTGGTTTCAAAGTGGGTGAGTTAAAGAAAATTGTTTTATTCCCTCAGCAAAGTGGCACATTAAGTATTGATCCGATGGAACTAGAGTGTATTGCCAGAGTTCAGGTAAAACAACGAAGGGGTAATAATGACCCATTTGGCATGTTTCAGGATCCGTTTTTCAGCGATCCCTTTTTTGGCGGTGTACGTGATATTAAATACGCATTTAAAAGTGAAAAAGTAACCATCAATGTAAAAGAATTGCCAACAAATGCACCGATAGGTTATACTGGTAGTGTGGGTAAATTTTCTTTTGATGCTTCATTAGATAAGTCGGAAACAAAAGCCAATGAGCCGGTATCATTAAAGATTAAAATTAATGGTACAGGCAATTTAAAATTGATTGAAGCACCTGAAATTAATTTTCCTCCTGATTTAGAAACGTATGATCCAAAAATTGTGGATAATTCTCGACCCAGCATTAATGGAGTAAACGGAAGTAAAACCATTGAATATTTATTGATTCCAAGGCATGAAGGTAGCTATACATTAGACCCTATTACATTCAGTTATTTTGATCTTGAAAAGAAACAATATGTGAGTCATACCGCTGGACCTTTTAATTTAAAAGTAGGCAAAGGGTCAGGTTCAACTGCGGCTTTTAGCAGCGGTATGAGCAAAAGCGATTTTCAAATGATTGGAAAAGATATCCGATACATTAAAATTGCTGAAACCGATTTTAATAGCCGTGATAATTCTTTTTATAATTCTGCTCCTTTTTATGCATTAACTATTTCGCCATTTCTGTTATTTAGCGGTTTGTTGTTTTATAGACGCAGAAATGAAGAGTTAAACAGTGACTTAAAATCTTTGAAGAAACGAAAAGCAACTTCGTTAGCTCAAAAGAGATTAGGTGTGGCCAAAAAACTAATGGAGACTGCTCAACACAATGCATTTTACGAGGAGGTTTTTAAAGCATTGTGGGGGTATTTAAGTGATAAATTATCAATACCAGTTTCAGATTTAACAAAGGAGAATGTAAACACTGCATTGCAATCGCGAAATGTAAGTCAAGAAGCACAGGCTCAATTAATACATTGCATTAATGATTGCGAAATGGCTCGATTTGGGGGCATGGATCAGAGTACAATAAATAAGGATATTTATAATCAGGCATTGCAAGTAATCACTCGTTTAGAAGGAGAAATAAAATGAAAAAGCAATATTTATTTTTATATTTTCTTGTCTTTTTGTTTACCAATAGTAATGCAACAAATCCTTCTGTTTTATTTAAACAAGCAAACAAAACATATCGTTCAGGCGACTATGCAAAGGCAATCGAGTTATATGAACAGATTTTGAAATCATCTTATTCTTCGCCATCCGTTTATTTTAATTTGGGAAATGCATACTATAAACAAGATGACTTTGCACATGCAATATTGAATTATGAACGAGCCAAAAAAATGAATTCACAGGATGATGATGTGCTTTTTAATTTGAAAATGGCTAATCTTAATACTGTTGACAAAATCGAACCGGTTCCTCAATTATTTTATGAAATTTGGTGGCAAAATTTTATCAACTCGTTTGAAACAGATAAATGGGCAAAGATTTCAATAGTATGTCTTTGGTTGACATTCATACTTGCTATTCTATACGTATTTGCAGGCTCCATAACCTTTCGAAAAATTTGGTTTTTGAGTGCCTTCTTTGGGATTTCAGGTTTTTTAATGTTACTATTTATTACTTATTCATCCAGTACACAAATAAACAGCAATAAGGCTGCAATAATAATTAATGCCAGTGCTTATGTAAAAAGT
>JANNXV010000123.1:0-5155 GCA_031409815.1 Bacteroidota bacterium | reverse complement strand
CGCCGCCACTTTGGCTCTACGGATATAATCAAGCAAAGAAGTTTTACCGTGGTCAACGTGACCCATAATCGTAATGATTGGAGCTCTTGGAATCAAATCTTCTGGGGAATCAATTTCTTCAACCACCGATGATTCTATTTCTTCTTCGGCAGAAACAAATTGTACATCAAAACCAAATTCTTCCGCAATCAAAGCGATAATGTCAGCTTCCAAACGTTGGTTAATAGAAACAAACATTCCCAAACTCATACAGGTGGAAATAATCTGATTCACATTCACGTTCATCAATTTCGCTAACTCGTTTGCAGAAACGAACTCAGTAACTTTTATAGTTTTATCTATTTCCTGTTCTGTAATTGCTTCCTGACGTTGTGCATAAGCAACACGTTTTTCTTTTCTTATTTTCGATGACTTTGATTTTCCGCCACCACTTAACCTTGCAAGTGTGGCTTTAATCTGATCTTGAATTTCTTTTTCCGTTGGTTCTGCTTTTGGTACATAAGGAGCTGCTGGTCTTCCGGTACCGCCACGCTGAGGCCCACGATTTGGACCGCCACCTCTGTTAAAACCACCACCACGCTGTTGATTAGTGTTTGGCTGATGTGGAACTATTGGGCGGGAGTTGCCTGTAGCACCACCTTGTGGAGTTTGTCCCTTTTTGTCTTTGCGTTTACGTTTTCGTTTTTCGCCATCCTTTTGAAAATCAGAACTTGAAGCAACCGGTTTACGCTTTGGAGGGTCAACAGGCAATTCAATTTTACCAATAATGTTGGGTCCTGAAAGTTTATCAATTCTTACACTTATATGCTCAGGAGCTACTGGACCTTCTTTAGCTGGTTCGTCAATGATGGTAGCATCAGCAACGGGTGTTTCAGGGATAATAATAGTTGGACTTTCAATTGTTTGAGCAACTTCAACTTCTGATGCTATAACTGTTTCTTCTTCCGTTTTCTTTTTGCCTTTTGCAGTTGTTTTTTTTGGTTTTTCAACTTCTTCTGCCGGGATTTCTGCTTTAGCTTCTTCTTTTTTGGTTTTGCCTTTAGCAGCCGTTTTTTTCTTGCCAGCGTCTAGGTCTATTTTTCCTAACACTTTTGGACCAGCAGATTTTTCAATACGAGCTTTTATTACTTCAGGCTCTGTCGCTGCGGCAATAGTAGCTTCAACTTTAGTTTCGGGCTCCGGTTCTTTTTCTTTTTTACGTGTTGTTTTTTTCTCGGCTGCTGAAAGTTTTAAATCATTCAAACTTTGCTTAAGCGAATCGTCAGTATCGTTTTCAAATTCTGCTTTTTGAGCTTCACCTTTTGATACTTTGGCTTCAATAACAACATTATCACGTTTATGTTTTTCACGTGTTAATTCTTGGGCATCCTGTTTGGCTAATTTATCAGGTTGGTATTTCTCCTGTAAAATTACATATACTTCAGGATTGATTTTTGCATTAGGATTGGAGTCGACAGCAATTCCTTTAGCGGCAAGATATTCCACCACGTGTTGTAATCCCACGTTAAATTCTTTCGCTATTTTCCCTAATCGTACTGCTTTTTCTTCTGGCATCAGGACCTATTAATTAATTGGATTTTATGTTGCGGCAGGAGCCTTACCGCAACCTGCCAATTATTTTATTTGAACTCGTACTATAGAACTATTATAGTACGCTATTAAACATTTCATTCGAATTCGGTTTTGAGAATTCGCACTACCTCGCGAATGGTTTCCTCTTCAAGATCGGTTCGTTTAACCATATCTTCTACACTGAGTGCAAGCACGCTTTTAGCCGTGTCACAACCAATCGTTTTTAATTCGTTAATAATCCACTCATCAATCTCATCGCTAAATTCTTCTAAATCCACATCTTCGTCTTCATCTTCTGAATCACGATAAACATCAATCTCGTATCCTGTTAGTTTTCCGGCTAATTTAATATTGTGTCCACCTTTACCTATTGCCAAAGAAACCTGATCTGGTTTCATGAAAACTGAAGCGCGATGGGTTGTTTCGTCTAGCTTAATGGAAGTGATTTTTGCAGGGCTCATTGCACGTGAAATATAGAGCTGAATATTGTTGGTGAAATTAATCACGTCAATATTTTCATTTCTCAACTCGCGAACAATTCCGTGTATACGTGATCCTTTCATACCTACACACGCTCCAACCGGATCGATGCGATCATCATAAGATTCAACAGCCACTTTAGCGCGTTCGCCTGGCTCTCGTACAATATTTTTTATAGTGATTAATCCATCAAATACCTCTGGAACTTCTTGTTCGAATAATCGCTCTAAGAAAACCGGACTTGTTCTGCTAAGAATAATCTTTGGTGTAGCATTGATCATTTCCACACGTAAAACTACAGCCCTCAAAGTGTCTCCTTTTTTAAAGAAATCGGCAGGAATCATTTCTCCTTTTGGAAGAATTAGCTCATTTCCTTCATCATCCTGAATCAATAATTCTTTTTTCCAAACCTGGTAAACTTCTCCTGAAATAATTTCACCGGCACGGTCTTTATATTTACGGTAAATACCATCCTTTTCCAATTCACTGATGCGTGAAACAAGATTTTGACGCAAAGCTAATACGGCTCTTCGGCCAAAGTCGCCTAACTTAACTTCTTCCGTTACATCTTCACCTACCTCAAAATCAGGCTCAATGAGTACTGCTTCCGAATAAGCTACTTGGGTAGCAGGATCTTCCACCATTCCATCTTCAACAATGGTACGATTGCGCCATATTTCAAGATCTCCTTTGTCAGGATTAAAAATTACGTCAAAATTATCAGCGGTACCATAGCGCTTACGCAACATTCCTCTGATAATGTCTTCAATGATGCTCATCATTGTAGCACGATCGATGTTTTTTACTTCTTTGAATTCCGAGAAGGATTCAATTAATACCTGATGATCCATGTGTACTATTTAGTTTTGAAATTTACTATCAATTTGGTTTCGCGAACATCTGCATAGGCAAATTTATGAACATGTTCGGTTTCTATTTTTATTTTCTTTTCCTTTTTTACTTCCTTTTCCAACAGTTCAAAGCCTTTGTCGTCTGCAGTTTGTAAAACCCCTTTTACCTCTTTTCCCATTTTGTCAAACACACGCAGTTCTCTGCCTATTCTGCGCTTGTATTGTTGAGGAACCAGCAGTGGAGTATCCATGCCTGGAGAAGAAACTTCAATTTCGTGCGACTCCATAAACCCTTCTGGCTCAAGCTTGTTTATAAGATAGCGGCTAAGAGAAGTACATTCTTCCAGTGTTATTCCAGATGGTTTATCAACAAAAACGGCAAGCCTTCCAGGCGACAATTTAACGTCAACCAGAAACTGTTCGCTATTGCTGATATGCTGTTCCACCCAGCTCTTTATTTGCTCTTTACCAATCATAGTTTTAAAGAAAGAGGGGACTATTGTCCCCTCTAAAAACTGTTTACGGGCACAAATATAAGAAGAAAATTGAAAAGTGACATCGAAAAATATCCCTTTTTTCATCACCTCTAAACCCCGTAATTCAGATGTGATCAGTGGACTCGAAGATTAGTTTTGTTGTTCATTTTTTGAGTTTTGTACTTTTGCCACATGTTTCTTTACAATTGGCGGGAGCAACTTATTTATGCTGCATCAGCCATTATTACGCAATTAGTTAATAGCGGTCGCAATCCAAAAAAACTTTTATTTGAGAATATTCTCTTCATAAAAGATGATGAGATTGGGGATTTGTGTTATTCGATCCCGGTTTTTGCTATGATGAAGAAACAGTTTCCAAATGCAAAAACAACTTTGCTGTGTAAACCTTTTGCAAAAGCATTGGTAATAGCCGACCCAAACCTTGATCAGGTTATAACCGACTGGAGCGAATTAACAGGTAAATATGATTTGTTAATCGAGTTGCGGGGTACGTGGAAAAGTAATGGATATGCGTTAAAATACCTCCCAAAATTCCGGCTCGATAGGGGTAGTGTTAAGTTAAGAAATAAATTTTCAGGAAAACGATTACACGAAACAGAGATCAACTTTAAAATTATCGAATCATTAATCGATGAAGAAAACAAAACGCTGATTCCTGTTTTATTTCATCGAAAAGAAGATGAACAGGAAGCCAACCAGTTTCTTCTAACAAATGGTTTGAATCGGTTTGCCGTGATGCATACCAGTACTAGGAGGGAACTAAAGAAATGGCCGGTTGAACGATTTAGAAGCACGGCTATTTATCTCAAAGAAAAATACCAGCTCGATATTATTTTTATTGGTGATAAAAACGATGTTGAAGACATTAAGAAGATACAGACTACGATTCCGTTTCCAACTTTTTCAACTGCTGGAGTATTATCACTGTCAGCGTTTGGAGCTTTGGTGAAGAATGCAGCGATTTATATTGGTAACGATAGTGGTCCGTTACACATAGCTGCGTTGAATGGAACGCCATGTATTGGTTTATATGGCCCCGTTGCACCGGATGTTTTTTATCCCCCGGTTAAAAATGCAGTTGTGCTACATAAAGTTTTGCTATGCAATCCTTGTAATCAAATCAATTGTGTTCATCCTGAAAATCCCTGTATTCAAAGAATCAGTTTTGATGAGGTAAAAGAATCCATTGATAAATTATTAGTCAATGAATCATTAACCAATGATAGAAATAGTGAAATAAGTCGAAATTGATATGGGTTGCGGATCCAATAAATTACAATGTGCATTTGTTATTGCCCTTCGGCATTTAAAACAATTGATTTGCATGAAATGTCAATATTAAAATTCTCCAATTTAGGAATACATTTTGAAGCCATACTCGAACCATTTAGATACACAGTAAATTTTGTTTGAGTTTTATTGGCTGCTAAACCAGTTACCCATTGAAATTCAGCTTTACTGTTCGGTTTCCAATTTACTGTATTAGAAATACGAAAGGTTCCTACTCGCATTTGTTTCCCGGGTTTCATGGAGGTGCCGTTAGCTATATTGGTAACTATTTGTGCATTAATTCGAATTGAGTGCGAAGTAGAATTGTAAGAACAGTTTTTAGGTGTAAAATTGATCATTGCTTCATTAAACTCATTGGTACCTTTCAAATAATCTACGGTTAAAGTACCTCCATTGCTAATTTCATCACCATTAATATCGATGCCATAAGCACCAGATTGCAAAATAAAGTCTGAAGCCTTTGTG
>JANNXV010000122.1:0-2943 GCA_031409815.1 Bacteroidota bacterium | reverse complement strand
TGTAACACAGTTTGAGTACGCACAAAAGTAGCATAGTAGTAGTAAAGTTTGAGTAACCAATCAAAGCCCAATTTTAAATAATTGCATTTAATCTTTATGTTATGCGTTCGTGGTGTTGCTGCTACAAGGACGGGACGGTTGGTTCTTGCAGGTAGCCATCTCGGATTAACAGGCGGGTGGATTGCACTCTCTCTTGCAAACTTTGGTTTGAGCGTGGTATGTGTGGTTTGCAAGAGTGATTGCAAGAAGGGTGGGTTTTGGCATATTACCAAATTAAAATTTTTTTCGTTTCTTCACTTGATCCAGTGATCTAATAAGTTACTTTTACAATTCTCTATTAGGAATTTAATTCAACTAAAATTCATAAACAAATGAAAAATTTAAAAACAAGGTTTACTATTACCAATGCGGTAATAGGGGTAAACAAACAACAAGATTTAATGAATGATTTCTCTGGAAAGAAGGTTTTAAAAACAGCATTGACTTTTTTTTGCCTTTTAATTTGTTCTACGCTATCAACACAAAAAGTATTTGCGGCAGAAGACCAAAACCACTCTCGTGCAGGCTTTGTTAAAAACATGGGACAGTTGCTGAGTACAGATAATCATGTAACTCAGGCTCCACTTTATTATTCCAAAGCAGGGTTGGAAGACTACTATCTGCTAAATGACAGGATCGCTTATTCTTTTTTTTCTTATAACAGCGAAACGAAAATTTCTACTGCTTATAGAATGGATATGAGATTTCCAAATATTAATACGCAAGTTGAAATAACAAACCATAATAAACTTTTCTATAACAATTATTACCTTTCGCATACGGGAGGAGGATTAACCGATGTCGGAGTTTATGAAAGCGTTCAGTATAATAATATTTTCGATGGTATAAATTTGTCTTGTACCATTGGTGATGCGCTTGGTTTTGATTATATGATAAATCCAAACGCTTTAGCAGATTTAAGTTTTTATTTCGATGGTGCGACTTCTACAACGGTAAGTGAACAGAATGTTATTACAATTGAGTGTCCAGCTGGATCACTAACTTTTGATGCACCTGTTGCCTCTCAGGATATTAATGGACAAATTACAAGTGTTAGTGTTAGTAAGCAATTTAATAATGTGCAATTTTTAAACAGCCTTGGACAAGTTGTAAAATCACTCAACTATTGTTCAGCTTCTATAAAAGTAAATGATTTAGCACCGGGTTTGTATTTCCTCCGTTTCCAGGATATGGAAGGTGTTGAATATACTCAACATATCGTTCTGCAATAATTTTTTTTGCAGCGGTATTTTATGGGATACAAGTTTATTAGGGTTATTCTTTTTGCGATTTTATTAATGAATAAAATGCAGGGACAACCTTTTTTTACCGTTGGTGCGGGAACCAATGATGTGATACGCGGTATGTATGCTGATGATGCTACAAACACATTATATGTGGGAGGCCAGTTTTCACATACAGGGAATATTCCATGTGCTGCAATTGCAAAGTGGAATGGCATAGCATGGGATTCAACAAGAAATCAACTCGTAAATTTTGTCAGGTCATTTCAACGCTTTAAAAATGAAATATATATTGGTGGTGCAATAGCATTTTTCGATTCATCTGGTATACTAATAGGACCATATATTGCAAAGTGGGATTCAACAAATGGTTACTGGATAAAATTTTGTGATGATGCAAATGGAAGCACTTTTGAATTAATTGCAAATGACAGTAATTTAATAGTTACCGGTCAATTTGATTCAATCGGAGGTATTTATTCGCCAAAAATAGCACGTTATGATGGCAATAACTGGTACGGATATCCTCCATTGGATGTAGTTGGGGGTGGGTTCACTGCTGCTGCCGCAGTTTATTATAATGGAGATTTGTATGTAGGTGGTAATTTTGAAAGCCAGCAGGGTCCTAATATGAAAGATATTGCTAAATGGAATGGTACACAATGGCAATCTGTTGGAGGAGGTTTAAGCGGACCATTCACTTGGGTAAATGCTTTTGCCATTTATCAAGGTAAGTTAATTGTAGCCGGAGGTTTTTTTACATCATCTGGCGATCCAGGAAATGGAGTTGCGGCATGGGATGGTACTTCATGGTCACAATTAGGAACAGGAGTAGGACCCGGTCAAGTATTTTGCCTACAGGTTTATAACAACGAATTATATGTTGGAGGTTATATTTACGATGCCGGAGGCATTCCTGTAAGCCACATTGCAAAATGGGATGGAACTCAATGGCAAAGTTTAGGAATTACTTTAGACAATGCAGTAAATACAATGGCAGTGTTAGACAATGATTTATATATTGGTGGAGCATTCCTATTCATGAATGGAGATACGGTTCATCATATAATTCGATACAATTATTTGACAGGATTTGAGGCAATTGAAAAGCTTTCAGAAGAATTATATGTTTCTCCTAATCCGGGTAATGAACTTTGCAACATAACTGCGCCCTCTTTCACCAACTCAACTTTGTTGCTGTACGATATTACAGGTCGTATTTTAATGCAACAATCTTTTACTGCAAAAGCTGAATTAGATATAAGCAGTTTTACCAAAGGAGTTTATATTGTAGAAATAAAAAATAAAAAAGATGAAACTGTCAAAGGCAAAATCGTTAAGAATTAGAATTAACTATCATGAATATATTTTATGTTAGAGTTTTTGGGGACAAAGCGGGAGGAGTAAAAATAAGAGTGAGGCAACGAAGGGTTGAATTGTGCGCTTGCGTTGCCTCTCTCTTATTTTTACAGAAGGGTGGATTCGCGGATTGCAACACAGTTTGATTTTTGTATAAAAGGTTGGAGTTCGTAGGGAGTTTTACCATGACGCATAATCGAGTCACGCAGCGGAGTTTCACCGCTACGTTCTCACAGAACTGTACGTGAACCTCTCGATTCATACAGCTCTTCTTGTTCAGTCACCAATGTTGTGATACATT
>JANNXV010000121.1:0-18658 GCA_031409815.1 Bacteroidota bacterium | reverse complement strand
GTTTTGATTTTGACAAAGAATCAATCCCAGAAGGTATTAAGTCAGATACCATAGTAGAAAAAAATAGAAAGATAATTCGGAATGTGGTTAAATTTAAAGATGTGCAAGCAACCTATATTAAAGTGAGTTACGATTATGGCGGTGTGTTTTATTTTAAAAATAGTACCAGTATTTCTGAATCCATTTATACCATGGACTTAAAAAACTTCCGTACACAATTGAAAAACTAATCAGCTTAATTTTAAACTTTTTTAAGTTTTTGAAATTTTCGTTTTTAGTTGATAAACAATAATACCTGCTGCAATTACTGCTAATCCTGATAAAATAAAAGTTTGTCCGGTAGAGATAAATACCAATAACCACGTTGCAATCACCAAAATTACAGGCAGTGGATAAAGCGGCATTTTATAGGGCAAATGCGCAATACCTTTTTTCTTTCTTAATAAAACCACTCCCGCAGCTTGCCCAATAAATTGTATGAGAATTCGCATGGCTAAAATTGCTGTAATAACTTCTGATAATTTAAATAATAAGCTAAAAATAAAAGCCGTTACTCCTAAAGCAAGCAATGAAATATAGGGAAAATGTTTGGTAGGATGTAAGCGAGCAAATACTTTGAAAAAGGATCCGTCAACAGCAGCTGCATAAGGCACTCTCGAATAGCCTAGCATTACTGCAAATAATGAAGCAAACGCAACCCATAGAACCAAAACGGTTGCAAACTTTGCAGCAGCAGAACCATACAAATGTTCAAAGAAAGTACTTATAATAAATTGAGAATGACGTGCTTCCTGCCATGGTATAACACTAACAACACTGATATTCATTGCCAGGTACAGCACTGCAATACCTATTACAGAAATAAACATGCTGCGCGGAATATTTTTTCCGGGATTCACAATTTCACCACCCAAATGGCATACATTGTAATAGCCTAAATAACTGTAAATTGTTTTTACTGATGCTTGCCCTAAAGCCACAAAAAAGAGGCTGTTTATATTGAAACCATCATTCATTTCACGAATTGGCTGAACGAAATTACCATGGGTAATTCCTCCATAAATTATCCAGCAAAGTGTAAAGATTACACCACTCCAAAGTAGTGTACCAATTTTGCCAATGGTATCAATTTTACGATATAATAGTAAAGTGATGATAAGGACTAATGAACCTGAGACGATTTTTTGATAAATGGGGGATAGAGGAATGAGATAATTTAGATATTGTGCAAAGCCAATAGACCCTGAAGCCACAACTAGTGGAGCCTGAATAAGGGTTTGCCATACATATAAAAATGAAAAAAGCTTGCCCCATTTTAATCCATATGCTTCTTTTAAAAAATTGTAGCTGCCACCTGCTTTTGGGTAAGCTGCTCCAAGCTCACTCCATATCATTGCATCAATAAAAGAAATAATTGCTCCGGCAAACCATGCATACAAGAAGTAAGGCCCTCCCATAATATCAATTACCAGAGGCAAGACAACAAATGGGCCTATGCCTACCATGTCAATCATGTTTATTACCGTACTCTGAAATAAGCCCAGCTTGCGTTCTAATTTATTCGACATGCGGTAAATATAATTTGATAATTTGAAGATGCGTCAATTCTATTCGCTGCTGTTAGAAAACGCTTCCTATTTAATTTGATATGGTTTAATATCTTTAACAAATAATTGTTTCGAAAACTAAGAAGCAATTACTATCGTAAAATATTCAGACAGTTCGTTATGAAACTAGCCAGGAAACTCGATAAATGGGCGTACACACATCATCCAAAATGGATTGATTGGTTAAGGATTGCATTAGGTATCATTATTTTTTTAAAAGGGTTTTTCTTTATTCGTGATACCGATCAATTAATTGAAATAATAAATCAAACCAGGTTTTTAAATCATTCATTTACTATTGCTAATTACGTTGCTTTAGCGCATCTTGTTGGTGGTGTTCTCATTGCGATAGGTTTACTTACCAGAATTGCTGTAGCTATGCAAATACCTATTTTATTAGGTGCTATTATTTTTATTAATTCAAAAAATGGACTGATGAATTTTAATTCGGAATTACCCTTTTCTATACTTGTTTTAGTTTTACTTGGTTTTTTCTTTGTTTATGGGTCTGGACCTTCATCAGCTGATGAAGAATTGAATAAGGAAATAAAGGAACAGAAGAGATAATCTATTTAGACCTTTTACAATCTTTTGAAATTAGTTGAAATGCAAACTAATTTTATATTACAAATTTTTTGGACTCTATTATTTAGTGGATGGGATAATTGTGTTAATCAAATTTATTATGTAATAACGTATGAATTATATACATTTACATTGTTGTTTCATTTTTTTTATATTTTAAGTGGAATAAACTTTAAGCTTCATTATTTAATAAACGGACACATAAATTATTTTACATAAATGACACACCCAAAATTAAACTTATTAAATTCAAACAACTTTTCTAATTCTAGGATATTCCGCGTTTTTGTATGCAGCATTTTCTTGTTTTTTCAAGCTATGAATCTTTCTGCTCAGAATTCAGTGTCAACCTTTTTAAGGACCTGTAATTCAACACTTAATACCATTGATTTTAATATTGTTATTCGAAATACATCAGGTAATTCAACAATGATTCTTCAATCTGGAGCGTATGGTATTGATTGGGATTATATTGGAACGGGTGGAGGCACCGTTTCATTAGCATATATTGGAGGCAGTCAATTAAATTCTACCCAAACCAATTTTAACAGCATAAATACGAATATTGACCCAACTAGTAAATCAATAAGAATTAATGCCCAATTAGCTACTTCTCCATCCAATGGAACTTTATTGCCAGTAAATACAGATGTATTGGTTGGTACTTTTCGAATTACAAAAGTTTCTGGTATTTGGTCTGCTTTTAGTTCACCCAATTTTATTTTTAACTTAACTAATATGACAAATAAAACAAGTACCGCATATACTGTTTATGTCAACGGATCTTTTAGTGGAACTGCGGCTCAATTAGGTAATGTTCCAGCAGTAGAATCTCCTTGTAATTCAATGATGCTGAATAGTGTTTGTTTAATGGATCCTTTTGCGAATGCAAAGGGGCCATACTCTTCGTGTGCTAATGTTTTGTTAAATGGTGCGGTAGGAGGAGGTGCAACCAGCGGTACTTGGATTTCTCCAACAGGTGGCACATTTACCCCCGGTGCGAATTCATTAAATGCTACTTACATTCCTTCAAGCACTGATCTTACTACAGGTAGCGTGGTGCTTACTCTTGTAACCAATAATCCAAATGGTCTGCCTTGTTATCCGGATAGTGATAAGGCCGTTGTTACATTTATTTCGTGCGATGATGGTAACGGTTGTACTACTGATTTTTGCGACCAATTGGGTGTTTGCCAACATACAGCAGTAAACATTAATGATAATAATGCATGCACTACTGATTTCTGCGAAATTGCAACTGGTTTGATACTACACAGTCCTGTAAATTTCAACGATAATAATGCATGCACTGCAGACGCGTGTAACCCTACAACCGGTGTAATTTCTCATGTTAGCGTTAATGTCAATGATAACAATGCGTGTACAATTGACGCATGCAATCCAGCAAATGGTAGCATCACACACACACCTGTAAACACTAATGATGGCAATGCATGTACTATTGATGGATGTGATCCAATAACGGGAGTGTTTCATACACTGCAAGCAGAAATATGTGGTAATGGAATTGATGACAACTGCAATTTACAAATTGACGAAGGCTGTTGTCCGCCTCCAGCAATGCCAGGAACAATTACCACAACAGGTGGTTCCACTAGGGTTTGTCCGGGAAATACTCGCACCTACACAGTTCCATTGGTTGCAGGTAAAATTTATACGTGGACGCCACCTGCAGGTGCAGTTATTAATTCCGGACAAGGCACCAGAAGTATTAATGTAAGTTATACTGCAGGATTTATAGCAAATGATTCGCTAAGGGTTGTTGTTTCAGATTCTTGTGGCACCAGTGCTCAAAGAAAATTATTGATATCAAGAAATTTCCCTTCAACACCATCTGCAATTACTGGTGCGGCTAATGATGTATGCAATCTTTCATTAGTTCCTTATTCTATTACCAATGTTGCAGGTATGACTTATGCATGGTCTTTTACTGTTGCAAGCGGTTCAATATTTAGTGGACAAGGAACTAATTCAGTGCTTGCTAATTATAATGCATCTTTTCTTTCCGGTTCAATTAGAGTTACTGCCACCAACGCTTGTGGTACAAGTGGCTTTCGATCTAAAGTGATAAGAGCAACACCTGCAGCACCAACAGTTATTACCGGCAGCACCAGTGTTTGTATTAATCAGCAGGGAGTTCCCTATTCTATTAATCCGCTTGTTGGTTCAACTTCCTATACTTGGACAGGACCTACCGGGTCTCAATTAATTGCAAATGCAATTGTTTCTCCTAACAATACCATTACTACAACTGCTACTAATGTTACTGTCAATTATGCAACTAATTCCGGAACAATTAGAGCCAGAGGAAACAATATTTGCGGGGCAGGAACAACAAGGTCGCTCACCGTTACTTTTGTTTGTCGAGATGAAGATATTTCAACGCTAGTAAATTTTGATGCAATTGTTTATCCTAATCCAACTAATGGAAATTATTTAGTTCAATTTTACAATTCAAACAATGAAGCGATAAATATTGAAATGATTGATCTAACAGGTAGAGTAGTTGCATTAAGAAGAACCAATAAAGAATCAGTTACCTTTGATTGCTCAGTTTTAGAGAGTGGACTATATTTTTTACGTGTTCAACAAGGCGATATTGTGTTGAATAAGCAAGTAGTATTGTTAAAATAGTATCTATTAATTAGTAATGTTATTATTTGAAGAGAAAAAACAAGTACTATTTAACAGATAATGATGTTATTTTCTTTTGTTAAGATTTGCATCTTCTTTGGTAAGCACCACTTTCCATTGTTTTTCTGATTCACCTTCTGTTTCTACTTTTCGCAATAACAGTTTTTGCTCTGTATCATTGCCCGATTCTTTAAAATATACGATTGCTTTATTACCTGATATTTCTTCACTTATAATTTCAATTTTATTATTAATTATCGATTGAGTGGTG
The DNA here is from genome assembly GCA_031409815.1 of Bacteroidota bacterium. Taxonomy (GTDB): domain Bacteria; phylum Bacteroidota; class Bacteroidia; order AKYH767-A; family OLB10; genus JANLUX01. The sequence goes on along the minus strand of JANNXV010000121.1, from coordinate 13,540 downwards.
TCTTCTCTGCTAATTCGTTCGAGTACTTGCAATAATTTCACGGTTTCTTTCGTGCTGAATTTTTTTGCTTCATCAAAGTCCCGATTTTGAAGTGCTGATAAAAATTTTTCGGCAACAGGCCTTGGAGAGTTACTTTGTGTGCAAGAAGTTAACCCTGCCATAAGCAAGTAAATTGCTAATGAGAATGTTTTACTGATATTCATATTTATAAATCAATTTGCAATGTTCATTCAAATAAAGATTGTCAGGAGCAATGTAGGAGTATTGACCCACCGAAGTAACCGGAATATAATCTTTATCTAAAGTCGATCTTTCCAATAATTTGGCTATCCATTCAGTGCAATAATAGGCACTGTCGCTTGTTAAACTAAACTCGTTGTCAAAGGGAATGGCTTGCTTATTGGAAATAATTATTAAACTATCGAACCTAATCTTTTCAATAGGATTGAGTGGGTAACGTAATAATGCCAAGGAGCTACATAATTGCTTGTCAACAAAATTTGATAGAGGTTCAATATGTAATCCGCTTTTTAAGTCTTCATCAATATAATGATATACAAACCAAGATTTATTCATTTCATGAATCACACCAGCATGTGTATAGTAAGGATCCTTCAAAGAGCTGCTGCGGAATATGGAAGAAAGTAAGCCTTTGCCATTTCGTAATATGACATCTCCTTCTTGAATTTTTATTAATTCTGGAAATGTGCTTTTTATTGATTCGTCAGCTGTTGCATAAACTTGTGAGATCTCAAAGTAAATTAACCAATTGAAGATTAAAATAAATAATAGCAGAAGTAAATAAAAACGTTTAAGTCTAGGATTTATAAATGATTTTCTAAAGAAAAAATGTTTCATTTTGATTGTAATAATGTTAAAGAATTGGAAATGCTTTTACATTCTTTCAGGAACTTCAATTCCTAATAAAAGCATTCCTGCTTTGATTACTCTTGCTGTTTGATTTGCAATACTCAATCGGAATAAACTAGTGTCAATTTGTGATTCGTCAATCACTGAATGTTCGTGATAAAACTGGTTAAATGTTTTTGCTAATTCATAAATATGATTAGCAATAATTGATGGGCTGAGTTTCTCTGATGCCAGATCTACAACTCCCGGATATTCCAATATCACTTTTATTAAATCCTTTTCTTTAGCTAAAAGTTTAAGATAAGTGTGTGTGTCGAATTGAGGATAAATTTTTAAAGATGCAATTTGATTGGCTTTACGCAGTACTGAACGTATTCGAGCATAGGTGTATTGGATAAAAGGTCCGGTGTTACCATTGAAATCAATTGATTCAGACGGGTTAAACAACATGCGTTTTTCAGGGTCCACCTTTAGAATAAAATATTTAAGCGCTCCTAAAGCGATGGTTTTATACAATGCTTCAGCTTCTGCTGATTCAAAGTCGTCAATTTTACCCAATTCTTTTGTAATCCTTTTGGCCTCACTAATCATCTCACTTATTAACTCATCTGCATCAACAACAGTTCCTTCTCGTGATTTCATTTTACCACTCGGTAAATCAATCATTCCATAGGAGAGGTGAAAAAGGTTTTCCCAATAGGGGATACTTAATTTTTTTGCAATCGCTCTTAAAACTTTGAAATGGTATTCCTGTTCGTTACCTACCACATAAATTAACGAAGAAAAGGGCGATTCTTTATAGCGCTGTTGCATGGTTCCTAAATCCTGTGTTATATATACAGAAGTTCCATCTGCTCGCAATAAAAGTTTTTGATCTAACCCTTCTTCAGTAAGATCAACCCATACCGAGCCATCTTCCTTTTGGTAAAATACTCCTTTCTTCAATCCTTGATCAACAATTTGCTTACCAAGAATATAAGTTTGTGATTCGTAATCCAGTTTGTCGAAACTAACACCAATCAAATTATAGCTTTCGGCAAAACCGGCATAAACCCAACTGTTCATGGTTTGCCAAAGCTGAATTGTTTCAGGGTCGTTAGCTTCCCATTTTAAAAGCATTTGTTGTGCTTCTAAAATCGAAGGAGCTTTTTTCTTTGCCTCATCTTCGCTTAAACCTTGCTGAATAAGTTGAGCAATTTCCTCTTTGTAAAGCTTATCAAATTCAACATAGTATTTGCCAACAAAATGATCTCCTTTAATACCGGTTGATTCTGGTGTTGATCCATTGGCTAATTTTTGCCAGGCAAGCATTGATTTGCAGATGTGAATACCTCGGTCATTAACCAAACATACTTTAATTACTTTGTGTCCAGCTGCTTTGAGTATTTCAGAAATGGAATGACCTATTAGGATTGTACGAGTGTGTCCCAGATGAAGCGGTTTGTTAGTATTAGGAGAGGAATATTCCACCATTACAGGCGCATTTGCTTGCGGGTTGTCAAGTTTAACTTTCCCGAAATGCTCATCACCACTTTCTTCATAAAAAATATTTAACCAAGCCTTGTTAGTTACCACCACATTCAAAAATCCTTTAACCACATTGTATCGATCTACTGCCGCGCAATGCTCTGTCAAAAATTCACCGATTTCATTTCCCAGATTTTCGGGAGAAGTTGAAGCTGTTTTAGCCAGATTGAAAAGCACCACCGTAATATCGCCTTCAAAATCCTTTCTGGTTGGCTGCAAAATAATCTGATCGTAATCAATTTTAATTTTGAAACGATTTAGTAGTGCGTCTGCAACACCATTTTTTATTTCTGTTATAAATAGCATTAATTTATTGCGATTGAATAATGATTGATGGTAGAAATAACTAATTAAGAAATCTGACTTACTACACGTTGAAGTATCTCAAATGTATTTTCAGCCATCAGATTTTCTTTGTCAAGTGTGGGATTAACTTCCGCTATTTCAAAGCAGCAAACTTTTTCGTTTTGAATTAATCGTACACAAAGGCTGCCGGCTTCTTTTTCAGTAATTCCATTTCTTACCGGAGTTCCGGTTCCTTTTGAAATGGATGAATCCATACTATCAACATCGAATGAGACATAAATAAGTTGACAATTGTTAAGATGAGCTAATGCATCTCGAGCTATCTTTTCAACACCATTGCGCTTTACATCATTTGTAGTGAAAACTCTTACTTTATTCTTTTTAATTAGAAATGTTTCTTCAGGTTCAACATCGCGCATTGAAATAAAAACCAGGTCGCTCCAATTAATTTTAGGAGCAATTCCTCCTAATTTTTTGAGTTTTGTCCAAAGATCTATGGTGTCTTTATCCGGCTTATTCATTCGATTGGCAATATTATCCTCGTTTAATGCGCCAGAAAGAGGCATTCCATGTACGTTACCTGTTGGGGTTGTATATGGAGAATGAAGGTCCGCATGTGCATCAATCCATATAACTCCTAAACGTTGTTTAGGGTACGCCATTCTGATTCCAGCAATAGTCCCGCCTGCTGTACTATGGTCTCCTGCAAGCACTATTGGAAACTCTTTTGCCTTTAAAACATCGCCTATTGTCTTGCTTAATCTTTCATAAATGTTAAGAATTCCTCTTAGCCTTTTCGCATAAAGGCTGCCACCCGATTCAAAAAGGAGGTTGTTTTCCACTTTAATTTCAACAGATGGAATTTTATTAAATAGGGAGCTGCCATAATCTAAAGCGGCAATTTTTATTGCGTCCGGGCCCAAACTTGCTCCTCTGGTGCCGGCACCAATTTCCGATTTTACTTCAATAAACTTAATTTTCTTTAGCATACTTAGTATTTGTTCTTTAAAAATAAAACTTTCCTGATTCAGGACGAATTTACAAATATGAATGCCTAAAAGAGATTTTCAATGACTTTATATTAAAATTCTCTAAAAATTTAACTTTACTAACCACATTTAGTTTTATCCGACTTACTTACTTTTACGCAAAATTATTAAAGTAACTCACTTAGATAGCACAAAATGAAGAACAGGTACACCGATTTGATTGAACAAACATTTGAATTTCCACAAGAAGGGTTTGAAGTAATTGACAACTCTTTACATTTTCACGGTGTACCGTTAATGGATATTATTGAACAATATGGAACTCCGTTAAAGATTACCTATTTGCCTAAAATTAGTTCGCAGATTCAAAAAGCTACGCGGATATTTAATGTGGCAATGGCTAAGGAAGATTACAAGGGCAATTACAAGTACGCATATTGCACAAAAAGTTCACATTTTGAATTTGTTTTAAAGGAGGCTTTAAAAAATGATATACATCTGGAAACTAGTTCGGCCTTCGACATCAATATTATTAAGCAATTATATGCTGATGGATTAATCGATAAGGAGAAATACATCATCTGCAATGGCTTTAAGCGGGAGAATTATATTACAGGTATAGTTGACTTATGGAAAGAAGGATTTACCAACTTAATTCCAATTTTAGATAGTAAATTGGAATTGGAAGAGTACACTTCACGCTATCAAAAAAAAATTCAGGTAGGAATACGTATTGCTGCTGAAGAAGAACCTAATGCTGAGTTTTACACCTCTCGTCTTGGCATTCGATACAATCAGATTATAGAATATTATCATGAAAATATTAAGCCTAATAAAAATGTAGAGTTAAAAATGCTTCACTTCTTTATTAATACCGGTGTAAAGGATACGGCCTATTACTGGAGTGAATTAAATAAGAATATTAACCTGTATTGTGATTTGAAAAAGCAGTGCTCTGTTTTGGAGCATCTGGATATTGGAGGTGGTTTTCCTATTCGAACAAAGCTCGATTTTAGTTATGATTATCAATACATGGCTGATGAAATTATTCGTCAAATAAAATCAACCTGTGAACAGAAAGAGGTAAATGAGCCCAATATTTTTACTGAGTTTGGCAGTTTTACGGTAGGTGAGAGTGGAGCCATGTTGTTAAGTATTGTTGGCAAGAAGCAACAGAATGACAATGAGCTTTGGCACATGATAGACAGTAGTTTTATCACCACCTTGCCTGATACATGGGGAATTAAACAACGATTTATTTTGTTGGCAATAAATAATTGGGATCATGAGTATCAAAGAGTGAATCTTGGAGGATTGACCTGCGATAGTGATGACTATTATATAATGGAAAGTATTAGAAATCGCGTTTTTTTACCAAAACCAAATAATGGAGAACAACAATACCTTGGTTTTTTTCATACCGGTGCTTATCAGGAAAGTTTGGGTGGATATGGAGGTATTCAACATTGTTTGATACCGGCACCAAAGCATGTATTAATTGATAGGGATGAAGATGGTGAATACACTGCTCGTCTTTTTGCAAAAGAGCAAAGTGCCAAGAATATGATGAAGATATTGGGGTACTAATAAATAGTACTACTTATTATTTATTTTGATTATGCCTGCTGATTTGATGTTGGTACTTTAATCGTCATCACCGATTAGAAAAAATTAATTAGGTGAGTTTTTTACTTCTATTTACGGCTAATTAATTCCGTACAAATAAACATTGTTGCCCGAACCTGTAATTAAATAGTCGCGGTTATCTTTTACTGAATTTATTACATCAAAAGATGTTGAGCCACTAACAGGAAAACCTTTCATTACTGAACCGTTTTTCTCTAATAAATAAATGTTGCCTGCCTGAGCAGAATAAACACCTAAGCGTGTTTTTCCATCCATTAAAGTAAATGGTTGCAACCAAGCCGACATTTTCTCTGTAAATAGATGCGAAGCTAAAACCAGATTGTCGTCACTTACTATTTTCAATTCCTGTTCACCAAGTAAAACAAAATCATCTTGATTGTCGGCATTTGCATCAAGTGGCAACCATGTTAGTGGTGTGGTGGTTTGAGCTGAAGTAAGTAAATTGGTAACAGTATTTTCTTGCACAAGGGAAATGGCTCCTGAAGTATCCATCATCATTAATTGAAAATCTGAATCTTTTGAAAACACTTTGTAAAAACAAGTTCCGGGTTTCTTTGAAATTAGTCTTCCTTTTTGTTGATGCTGTCCCATTTTGTTCAATACATAAAAATTGAAATCGGTATCGGTCATCACCAAAAAGTCGTTGTTGCCAAAACGGAAGTATTGCAATGAATCATTTACAGCTTGTTGCGTTTTTTTGAAATACCAGCCTCCTAATGATTTGCCGTTGAGCAGCCATCCATAAACACTCATATTGCCACATGCAACAAAAATCCTGTAGTCGCCATTGCCATAATAATCAACCAGTGAAACAGCATTGGTTGCCATCTTTGGCAAACGAATCGGGAACCCTGCACAATTATTACCCGATGCATCTAACATATAAATAAATGAACGGGTATTAAAAAGATAACACGGTTGCCCGTTGCGATGTGGGTCAACTAAATGATATCGGCTCAACACTTGTGAGTCTAGATTTTTTTTCCAATCAATAGCTCCACTGTTGTTAATCTTGTAAACTGTATTATTATTATCCTGAACTAGTAGTTGAATAACTTGCGAACTGTCGCCAATAAAATGAGGCGCAGTGGAAATGGTGGTATCTAACGCGCAACTCCAGAGTTGATGTACACCTTTTGATTCGGATGATTTGTAATGAAAAAATGCTTCGGTTTTAAAAGTTCGATCAGGTAATGTTTTGGCTGAGTACATTAAAGCATCGCAACGGCTCCATGTTTTTTTGTTCTGTTCAATAAATTCCATGGTGCTTTGTGATGCAATGGAACGCAGTAGATAAGTAGAAGCACTTATGTTGCTATAAAAGCAGAAATTACTTTGTGATGGAATTTTATTTAAAAGTGCTGTAAACGCTGCATCATTGGCAACCATATTTCCGGTTGCATTATCGTTGATAAGGGAACGAAGAGCTGAGGGCTGGTTTGCAACAATAATATAACCTTCCATATCTGTATAATAGAAGCGGTTGATGCGATTAAACAAGCCACCAAACAGAGCAGGCAATAAACCCGGCAAATCAAGATAGCGAATTACATGTCCATTATATTGTTCTTCGTTTTGTTGTTTATTGCCGCTGGCAACATTTGCTTTCTCCGCCAGTCGGCCCAATGCAGTCAGTGCTTTCGAAATTTCAGTTGCTTTAAACACGGCATAACAGGTGTTGTCGTAATTGGTACTTGCAGGCTCGGTTACTACCAATGCATATTCATTGCCCAACCAATACAGCCATTGCGATTCAATACTAATATGTGTTTGCTTTTCAATTTCACTAATATGATTGGATGAAATGGATTGCATTGCATTGGCTTTAAAATAATTTTTAAGTGCAGGTAAATACGTGTCCCAATTGCTTACACCATGCCACACAAATGCTGCAGTTTTTGAAGGCAACACTTTCTTAAATGATAAATTAACCGATTGTTGTGCGGTCATCATATTTAGATAGTTAGTGGTGTCGGCTACAGTAGTTCCTACTAAATCAATTTCATTTTCAAGTATGGATATTGCATAGGCGCTATAATCGGCAAAAGCTCCAAGTCGGCTAATTTTATCTTTACGAGATTCATTTAAGAAAATACTAATCCAGGCGGGTAGTTTTTTATGATTGATGATGATGACCGGATCGTCATTCTTTTTTTTTGCCATTGCTTCGGCTAAGTCTTTAAGCTTATTGGTTGATCGTTGTTGACGAATGGCATCTTCCACCAAAAAAGGACTAAAGCTGCCTGCAAACACGCCACGAATAACAGTAAAACTAAATAGGCCAAAGGAGGTGTTTAATTCCTGTATATCGGTGCCGTTATAGTTTCGAACGGTTGGGTTGCCATCTGAAAGTAATTGAATCAATGTTTTTGCTTGTGAAGAAGTGAAGTTTTCCGACAGAAATAAAATGTCAAAATCAGTTGCCGCTGTTACATGAAAAGAAAGAAATAATTCGTGATTTGACAGGGCTTCGTGCAGCGTTTGGTTGGCAACCGATGCTGAGTCGAAGAATAGCAATTGAAGGGTGACTCTTTTGAAATAATCGGTTTCGTTGAGATCTTTCCAGTAAGCAGTTCTGGTAATTTGTTTGATGGTAGTTGAAGCATGCTTACTTGAAATAATAAATGAGGCATCAGCAGGTATACAATCGAAAGCACTGGCCCCTTTAGCACTGTATTTTTGATAGTAAATGATGCCGGCTGCAACAGCAATTATTATAAATACAGAAATAAGTGACGAGCTAACTACTCTTTTCATTCAGAGGGATTGCTCGTAAAACTAACTCTTACATTGCCTTTAAAGCGGAAACCTTTGTGTAGTTATCTACATTGCAATGTTAATTTGATTTAACAATTTTAAGCAACAACTTCAGTAGCATTCTTCTTCCATTTTAACTAATGTAAAACTCATGCGATGAAAAGGACTGGCTCCAAATTCTTTTATGGCTTCGCGATGTTTGATGGTTCCATACGCTTTGTTTTGATCCCATCCATACTGTGGAAACTGTTGATGTAGTTGCAGCATATATTCGTCACGATGTGTTTTGGCTAATATGCTTGCAGCAGCAATAGACAGGTATTTGCCATCGCCTTGAATGATGCATTGGTGTGGAATGCCTGAATAGGGTTTAAAACGGTTGCCATCAATCAGCAAACTTTCAGGGCAAACCGAAAGCCCTTTAATGGCACGATGCATGGCTAAATACGTTGCATTTAAAATATTGATGTGGTCAATCTCCTGCTCATTAGCTGTGGCAACATGCCAGGCAATGGCATCTTGTTCAATGATGGGGCGCAATTCTGAGCGAACCTGGTGCGTAAGTTTTTTAGAGTCGTTGAGCCACTTATACCATTTTAATTTTTTTTTGGAAAGGATAATGGCAGCCGCTGTAACAGGTCCGGCAAGGCAACCACGCCCTGCCTCATCAACACCTGCTTCAATAGTATTTATAGTGTGTGTGAGCTTTAGCATAAATTGAAATTGCAGTGCCCTAAAAATAGATGAAAACAATTTAGGTTAATTTTACCCACACTAAGTATGCAAAAAAAGTTTGTAACTAATCTTGCTTTCCTTTTAACGATTAATCTGCTTATAAAACCCTTTTGGATTTTAGGCATTGATAGAGCGGTGCAAAATTCTGTTGGTGCGCACGACTATGGTACTTATGCGGCACTGTTTAACTTCTCGTTTCTTTTCAATATTCTGCTCGATTTGGGTATTACCAATTACAATAACCGCAACATAGCAAGGCATAGTCATCTTTTGCAAAAGCATTTAAGCGGAATTATTGTGATGAGGATGTTTTTATCACTGCTGTTTTTTAGTGTGAGTTTTACTACCGGCTGGATATTGGGATATAGCGCCTATCAACTTTCATTATTACTGGTGTTAATTTTTAACCAGTCGCTTATTTCATTTATTCTTTATTTGCGATCGAATATTGCCGGCCTGCAGCTTTTTAAAACCGACAGTATTATATCGGTGCTCGACCGCCTTATTATGATTGTGATTTGTGCGGTGTTGTTGTGGGGCAATGTAACGCACGAAAAATTTAAGATCGAATGGTTTATATGGGCACAAACCATTGCTTATATCATAACAGTTGCAATTACGTTTTTAGTGGTTAGGAGCAAGGCTAGTTTGAGTAAACTATCGTGGAACCCTCATTTTTATTATATCATACTAAAACAAAGCCTGCCCTTTGCAGTGCTTATTTTGTTAATGACATTTTATAACCGCATTGATTCGGTTATGTTGGAAAGGCTGTTGCCCGATGGAGCTGAGCAAGCAGGTATTTATGCTCAGGCTTATCGTTTGTTAGATGCCGCCAATATGATTGCGTTTCTTTTTTCGGGATTGTTATTACCAATGTTTTCGCACATGATAAAGCATAAACAACCATTAGAAGAATTGGTTGAACTGGCTACTTCTTTTATTGCGGTGCCGGCAATTATTGTGATTGCTTTTTCGGTTTTCTTTAGTAATGAGTTAATGGGGTTGTTGTACCATGCTCATGTAAGCGAATCGGCACAGGTGTTTGCTTTGATTATGAGTTGTTTTTTAGCTATTTCATCGGTTTATATTTTTGGTACGCTATTAACCGCAAATGGTAATTTAAAACAGTTGAATTATGTTGCCTTTGCAGGGATGTTGATGAACATTGCCCTTAATTTTTATCTGATACCTAAATACAAAGCAGTGGGAGCAGCACTGGCCGGTTTATTAACGCAGTTTATTTTAGCCGGAGCACAAATATGGTTGGCACATCGAGTTTTTAATTTCCGATACAAGTGGAGCTTGTTTACCCGCTATGCCATTTTTGTGACGCTGGGTTTCGTGTTGTTTGCTTATGTGCATGATTATGCCGGGCATTGGCTCACTAAATCGATAGTTGCAATGGCTATAAGTGTGGGTATTGCATTGGCGCTAAAACTGGTGAAACCTATTGCGCTTGTTAAGCTGATAAGGAGCGAAGCGGAGTAAATAAGTAAATGGTGTACACAATTGCTATTTCATCAGACATCAATATTTTTTCCATTCATCTTACTACGAGTATTAGCCGAAAAGGTGTTGTTTCCACCTGCATCAAACAATGAATGCTATTGGTGAAATGAACCAACAGCGGCAGAAATATAAATCAGCGTATATTTGAAAATATTACCAAAATGAGACTTACTTATTATGAAGTATTACCGCACCAAATAGCAGCGTGCCGCGAAAGAAGCGGACACTCTGCTGGGACAGAGTATTATTATTGGCAAAAAGAACATGTATTCTGTTATAGCATCTTCTTCCGTTGGTGCGGACACCAAAGGTGGAGAAGAGCTAAGTACATTAGGGTTAAGTCCAGGGATGTATTTCTATTACATGATTAGTGCTGACCAATTAATTGATACAGGCAAACTAATTATTATGCGCTAAAAATGATAAGCACCAAAAAGAAATCTTTAGTACTCCTATTTATCGTTGCTAGGTTTATCCCATTGATTGCTCAAAATCAAGGTTTGAGCAATCAATGGTTAATGGGTTATTCCAATTGGGCAGGCTTGCCGTTTGGCAACACCAATATAAACTTTTATACTGGGAACGCTAATATAGCACTCAACAATATCCCTATGGATTTCAATAATACACATGCAAATATATCCGACACGGCAGGCAATTTACTTTTTTATACTAACGGTTATTATATTGCCGATGCCTCCAACGATACAATGATGAATGGTTCAGGTATTAATCCTTGTTCTTATACGTCTTCACATTCAGATGGTTTATTAATACCTCAGGCTTGTTTAATAATTCCTGTTCCAAATACCAATCATTTATTTTATCTATTTCACATGACAGCTGATGGTTATCCTACTAATCTTTTTACTTATAATTTTTATGTAACAACAATTGACATGAATCTAAATAGTGGAATGGGAGGTGTAGTTTTTAAAAATCAACTCTTATTAAATGATTCTATCAATTCAGGTAAAATTACAGCTTGCAGACATGCTAATGGCAGAGACTGGTGGGTTTTATGTCATCGTGTTAATACTGATGTTTACTTTAAGTTTTTAGTTACTCCCGATAGCATTATGGGACCTTATTTGCAATCTATTGGATCAATAAGGCATGGAGATGTAGGTCAGGCAAAATTTTCTCCTGATGGAACAAAGTTTGCATATTATTATAACTGGATAAACAATGATGGATTAGACATATTTGATTTTGACAGGTGTAATGGAATGTTCTTTAATCCAGTTCATGTTAATATTTCACCATCACCTGGATTTAATCTCGGATGTGAATTTTCATCCAATTCTAAATTATTGTATGTGTTTAATATTGATAGTTCTTTTCAATATGATTTAAAAAGTACCAATATTGGCTCTTCACAAAAAACAGTGGCTGTATGGGATAGTTTTTATTCTCCCACACCTCCCTTTGCAACTGCATTTTCACAAGCTTTATTAGCGCCTGATGGAAAAATTTATGTTACTACGGGAAATGGCACTTCTCATATGCACGTCATTAATCATCCAAATTCAATAGGTATTTTGTGCGATTTTGTTCAACATGGAGTATTGTTACCTGCATTTTATTATAACACCCTTCCCAATCATCCCAATTATTTTCTCGGTAGAGAAATAGGTAGCCTATGCGATACCATCACAAATTGGTTTGCCTTGGCAGAGCATCCACCAAACAAAGAACAAATAAAAGTTTTATCAAACCCCAACAATGGATATTTTAGCTTGTGGTTTAATGTGCATGAGAAGCAAGGTTTATTGCAAGTGTATGATGTAAACGGCAACTTGGTTTTTAAAGATGAAGTTGCGCAGTGGAGTCAGTATAAACAGGTAGATATAACTAAACACTCAACGGGCATTTATTTTTGCAAAATGAGTTGGGGAGAGAGTGTGGGGAGTGTGAAGGTTTTAAAAGAATGAGGAGCTATAAAGTTTGCTCGTGGTTGGTGGGAAGGAAAAAACACCAACCAAACTTTAAAAATACATAACAACCCCATGCAAGAGCGATGGAACTTGTGCAAAGAACAGGAGGACTATAGATTCTCGTCAGCAAAATTTTATAGAACCGGCATTGATGAATTTAATATGCTTACACATTATACGGAGGTGTATGGTTGAGATTATTAATGGCAAGAAGAATATACATTGCGTTGTAGCATCTCCACCGTTGGTGCGGACACCAACGGTGGAGAAAAAATTGAATGATTTAAAAGTCACAAGACCCTATACTCAATACCACCCGTCAGTCTTGCAACAGTAACATAATGCTATGAAGGAACTCTTAAGCCAGTGGGGTTATAGTCACCAATAAAGATTGACCTCAATTTAGATTTTATATCTTTGAAAACAACAATGTGAAACAAAAGAATGGCAGACTTTGTTAGGAAATAAGTCTAAACTTTGAACTTGCATTTAATATGGCAAAAAAAATAAATTATTTCATTCTTCTATTCTTTATCTCACCTTTTATTGGCTTATCACAGAATGTAATTGCTTCTGATGCCTATATACAGTCGTGTTATAACAGGCACGAATGTTATTCGATAGGAAACTCGGCTTTGATCTTTCTCGATCAACGAACGAATGAATTTATTATTCAAGTTGATTTTAATAAGTTTAAAATAGGCAACGATACGTTGGATGAATGGTTAGTTAATTTATCAGAATCGAATCTGGTATTTAGAGGACAACTAAAGCCACATAATGATTTATTATTAAGTATTCCTGTTTTTAAAACAATATCAGTTAAGGGAACTATTAACTTTAATGGCTATGATAAGCCCTATAATTTGGATTTGATTTTTCTTGGCAATGCACGCGAAGGGTTGCAAATGATGAGCAGTCCAAGCAATTTTACGGATGTAACTAAAGCGAGCTTGCAAATAGCCTTCAACCCTAAAGATTTTAAAATTGATAGCAGAAACCATCATTATAAAAAAACCATTACAATATCAATTAGCAGAGGGTATATCAATAATTTAACTCCGGAAACAGCGCCTTTGCTGAAATACAAATAGCTATTTTAAAAGTTTAGCATTATAGCTAAACAAATACTTTGTTTTGCCTATTTTAGAATTATTATATTACTTCTTTTCGGCTTTGCAGGTATACCTTTCATCTGCAAAATACCGTGAGTAATATGCTGCCATTTAGCGGGTAAATCTCATATGCTATATGGATCAT
>JANNXV010000120.1:0-7817 GCA_031409815.1 Bacteroidota bacterium | reverse complement strand
GGATTTTTTAAACCCAATATCTCCACCATGGTGGGTGCACTTTATAAAGATGGTGACCCACGTAGAGATGCTGGTTTCGGGCTGTTTTATTCCGGTATTAACCTGGGAGCATTGCTAGGAGGAATATTAATGGTTGGTGTAGGCTTGCATTATTCGTGGAGCCTTGCATTCGCTTTGGTTGGTATTGTAATGTCTATCAGTATTGTTACCTTTTGGTTTACACAAAAATCAATGGGGCCAATTGGCCTTTCACCATTACTTACTAAATTACCTGCTTCTAAAAGACGAATATATGAAATTGCAACCTATATAGGTTCATTAATAGCAATACCTTTTATTTTATTGCTGGTAAAAAACAGTGAATACACCGATATGTTTATGTACATAATCGGACCAGCCACATTGGTTTATGTGTTTTACGAAATGCGTCATTATGGAAAAGCAGAACGTAATAAATTAATTGCTGCATTAATATTTATTTTCTTCTCCATTTTCTTTTGGGCATTTTTTGAGCAGAGTGGGGGATCATTAAGCTTATTTGCTTTTAACAATTTGCATCATAGTTTTCTCGGGATTAATATGGATCCAAACATGGTAAATAATTCATCTAACTCGTTGTTTGTAATCATTTTTAGCCCAATTCTTGGTTTATTATGGATATGGATGGCTAAGCGAAATAAAGAGCCAAATGCAGGAACAAAATTTGGATTGGGATTTTTAATTTTGGGATTAGCTTTTTACACATTTTATTCTACCATTCATTTTGCAGATTCAAATGGTTTAACATCACTCGAAATATTTACGCTGGGCTATTTTGTTATCACTTTCGGTGAATTGTGCTTATCTCCAATAGGCCTTTCGTTGATGACCAAGTTAGCACCTCAGCCAATGCAGGGTTTAATGATGGGGATGTGGTTTCTTGCCAGTGCTTATGGTCAATATGTAGCAGGATTATTGGGTGCCAACATGAGCACTACAAGTAATGAAGCATCTGCAATGGATAAGTTAATATCCTATACCAATGGTTATCAGCAGTTGGGAACTTATGCTTTAATTGCAGGAATTGCACTTATAGCTCTTGCTCCGGTTCTAAAAAAGTTGATGGGAGCAACAAAATAATTTTCAAAAGATCATCTATTAAGGTCTAATTTTGATTTCTTAAGAAGAGCTTTACCTTGGGTAAAATAGTGGAGCCTGTGATAGAGGCTATTATCTTTTTAGAATCGAATTTTAGATAATCGTAAATCTCAATATTTTTTTTATCAATACCTTTGTGTCGTTGATTTGAGAACGACAACAATTAAAGTATTATACAGAAAATATGAGAACCGCAAAATTTACGATTTTAAGTTTATTAATCATTTTAACTATTACAGCGGAAGCGCAATTACGTTTTCAAAAAACCATTGGCGGTCCGGTTTTGGATTGGGCCAATTCTATTGAACAAACAGCTGATTTCGGGTATATTATACTTGGTAGTACCAAGAATTTTGGAGCAGGGCAAGAAGATTTTTATTTGGTAAAAACAAATGAGTTTGGTGATACACTCTGGACTCGGGCTTTTGGTGGTGCTGCTGATGATGAAGAAGGCACTGCTGTTAGGATTGCTGATGATGGAGGATATATTGTTTCAGGTACGACACAGAGTTTTGGAGCGGGAATGAATGATTTTTATCTCTTAAAAACGGATAGCACAGGTAATTTATTGTGGTCTAAAACATACGGTGGCAGTACCATTGACATATGCACCGGAATTGAAAAATGTTATGATGGTGGCTTTTTAGTTTATGGAAAGACGAACAGTTTTGGTGCTGGAGGTTACGATGGTTGGTTAATAAGAACCAATTCAACTGGTGATACTCTTTGGACCAAGACTATTGGTACTGCTAGCCTGGATGAAATATATGATGTTAAACAAATAAGTGATAGTGGTTTTATAGCAACTGGCACGAGTGTACTGCCAGGAATGTTAAAAGAGGCTACACTAATTAAATTAGATATTAATGGCAATATCATCTGGAGTAAAGCTTATGGTACACCAATTGAAGAAATAGGCCATTCAGTTGTTCAAACCAGTGATGGAGGATATTTTATTGGTGCTGAAACAGTAGTAACTGCATCTATTTCTGCTGATATGTATTTGATCAAAACAGATGCAAATGGAGACACCTTATGGACCCGCTTTATTCTTGCCGGAGCTAATGATGTAATTAACTCAGTTTTACAAAATGCTGATGGTGGTTATACCATTGCAGGATTTACAAATAGTTTTGGTTTAGGTGGCGATGATTTGGCTTTAATTAGAACTAATTCACAGGGTCAAGTGCAATGGGTTGAAGTAATTGGTGGTTTTTCAATAGCCAAAGACGAAGCACGAATGGTTAGAAAAACAGCTGATGGAGGCTTTATTGCTGCCGGTTACACCCAAAGCTTTGGAGCGGGCGGTGGAACCGATTTTTTT
Source organism: Bacteroidota bacterium (assembly GCA_031409815.1). GTDB lineage: Bacteria > Bacteroidota > Bacteroidia > AKYH767-A > OLB10 > JANLUX01. The sequence continues at coordinate 5,356 of JANNXV010000120.1, read as the reverse complement.
CTGGTTAAAACAGATTCTACTGGATTTTCGGGTTGCAATAATGTAAATGTTTCTTTTAATGAACAGGTTGCTTCTTCAAGTGTGAATAGTTCAACAGGGATTCAAACTTTAGTTCCAATTTTTACTTTAACGAATCCTGCAACTATTCAAAATAAGGGGGGAGGGGTTGTTAATGTTGCTTGCACTACTGTAGGTGTTATGCAAATTTCTTCGCAAAATAAAATAGGGGTGTATCCAAACCCATTCAATACGTCTGCTAAGGTTGAAATTAAAATTGATGAGCCAGCTGAAGGTGCAATGTTTGTTTTAACTGATATGCAAGGACGCGAGGTGACTAAATTAGTACTTAGCAATACAACTATTGGTTCACTTAATGGAGTTCTTTACAAGAAAAACTTATCACCTGGAATGTATTTTTTTACTGTTAAAACCAGTACTGATTCATCGAACCCAGCTAAAGTTTTAGGTACAGGTAAAATAGTAATTCAATAAGTATTACAGCTTTTTACAGCTATATTCTCCATCTTTCTCATTACAGTTAGTTAACTCTTGGTTGTTTTTTACGTCAAACAATTACTAGTATTGTATCTTTCAACTTAATACCTTAACCTTGCATCTGAATTCTTTTTGGCTGAATTTTAATTATTTTAGCTATTGAATACCACAGAATATATTATCAGAATAATTAAACTTAAAAACCAAACTTTTACAATGAAAAAAAAACTACAACATCCGAATTGGTTAACGGTTAAACGTTACAGGCTAATTTTTATCAGTATTTTAATGCATCTGCTATTAACCACCTCATTCAGCCAGGCTCAAACTGTGGTTACGGTTGGTGGTGGTGCAACTATCGTCTGTCCAGCCGTGCCTACAGCTACCTGGACCACTCCTCCAATAGGAGTAACATTCTCTAACTGGAGCAGGGGAACTACTGCTAATTGTGCCTCAGCAAACAACGGGCTTAGTGGTAACGGTTTTAACTCTGCAACTGCAGCAGCCGGTGTTACTGCCAATTCGTTTTATAAAGTAACCATTACTGCAGCTGCAACTCACACTTTTACACTAAATCAAATTGTGTGGAATACCGCTATCAGTAGCGGCACCGGAAAATTTACGGTGCAAACTAAGAATAACGGAGGCACACTTACTGACTTTGGTAACACAGCTCAAACAAGCAGTACCTCTAATACTTTTAGCGGAACTGTTACTGTTGCCGCAGGCACCTCATTAGAAGTGTTTTTAATCCCGTTTGGTTTAAGCACTTCAGGCACTACCTGCCGTTGGGTGAATGGTTCTACTATTACCGTTACGGCTGCTGTTTTTGGCGGAGCACCTACTGTTAGCACCGATGCTGCTCCTTCTGTTATAACTACCACTGCTGCTACCATGGGCGGAACGGTTAACGCAACCGGTGGTTCTGCCATTTCTGAAAACGGAATTGTTTACGCGCTTACAAGTGCTAATGCTACCCCTGCAATTGGAGGTGGAAGTGTAACACAGTTAATTAATAATCCTCCTGCCTCTTCTGGAACAGGTCCTTTTTCAAATGCTACGGTTGCAGCATTAACGGTAAATACACAATACAGTTATCGCTCTTATGCTATCAATACAAACGGAACTTCTTATGGTGGTGCATCGGGCACTGCTTTTTACACACTTGCAAATGCTCCAGGCACACCCACTGTAAATAATCCAACTTCTTCATCACTCGATGTATTGCTTGACGCGAACAGCAATCCTGCAACCACTGAATTTGCTATACAGGAAACAACAACCGCTAAATATGTACAGGCAAACGGATCGCTTGCAACCACTCCTCAGGTATGGCAAACTGCAACTGCTTGGGGAACTGAAACTGTAACAGGATTAAGTGCATCCACAGCTTATACCTTTAAAGTAAAAGCACGCAACGGTGCAAACACTGAAACTGCTTTTGGAGGTACTGCTAGCAATACTACACTTGCCGGTCCATTGGTTACCATTTCTGCAAATTCTGTGGCTGTTGGCAATATAATAAATGGAGGCACCAGCATAGAACAAACCTATGATGTTTCAGGAAGTAATCTCACAGCTGACTTAACGGTAACTGCACCTGCCAATGTAGAAGTGTCTTTGACAAGCGGAGTTTATACCGGAACAACAGCTAACACCTTAACTTTTACACCCAGCAGTGGAACAGTTGGCGTTACTCCGATTTATGTTCGCTACACTGCTACTTCAGCAGTAGGTGCATTTAGCGTCAACATTAACAATGCAAGCACAGGTGCTGCTGCTAAACCTGTATCTGTTACCGGTAACGCTATTGAAACAGAACCAGCTTCACAGGCAAGCCCTACGGTGCAGTCTGTTACAGCAACAAGCATTACCTTGACAAATATTTTTACAGGAGGTGGCACCGGTGTTATAGTAGTTGCCCGTCAGGGTTCAGCAGTTAGCGCAATTCCTGTTGATGGTAATAGCACTTATGTGAGGAGTTTAACTTTTGGTTCAGGAACCGATTTAGGCAGCAGCAATTTTGTGGTGTCAATCAATGATGGAAACACCATTACAATATCCGGTCTTTCTCCGCTTACTACTTATCATTTTGCAACGTTTGATTATAACGGAGCACTCGCTAATGGGAGTGCTAATTTCTTAACCACAAATCCCGGAACCATATCGGCTACTACTACCGATGCCTCCCTTGCAAGCGATCATTTTCGTTCGTTCAAAAGTGGTTTATGGAGTGCAACAAGCACCTGGGAAAGTTCGCACGACAGTATTAGCTGGTTTGCTGCCACGCTTACTCCAACTTCTGCTTCTGCTGATGTCGTTATTCAAGCCACCCATAGCGATACAGTAGCAACCGCAGTAACTGTTGACTCTGTGGTGATTAAAAACGGAGGTTCGCTTTTGCTTACTGCTGTATTAACCGTTAACAACGGAACAGGTGATGATATCACCATCGAAAATGGGGGAATACTTGCTTATGCTGCCGTGCCTGTTTACAATGCAAGTGCAACAGTGCGAATAAAAACAGGTGGATTAATCAGTATTCGTGCAGGCGGTTTAACAGGGGCTGGCACCGGGGTGAATGCAAGCTCTCATGTGTATGATAATGCCTCCATTCTCGAATGGAATTTACCAGGAGGTACACCTTCCTCATCCGGTGTAACTTTCTTCCCTATTGTAAATGCTTCCACTATTCCTATCTTTCGATTTACATCAGGCGTTCAGGCATCTTATGGTTCGGCTGCTGCTACTACTTTTAACGGAGTGGTAGAAATTGCAAGTGGTGTTACCATTACTTTGCAAAGTGCAGGTGTAAAAACATTTCGTAATGGAATTAGAGGTGCGGGTAATTTAAGCCAGAGCGGTGCAGGGCAAATTGTAATCAACGGTGCAACTGCCGAATTAGGCGGTTCAGGTACTTTAACCATTGGTACAAACAATGCAGTTATCAATACAGGAACGGTTGCTACTTTAACATCTAACAAAATAATTAACTCAGGCACGTTAACCGTTAATGGAACGCTCAACTGCGGCACCAATGTGGTTTCAGGAACCAGTACATTTACCTTAGCATCCGGTGCAACATTAATTACAGCTAATGCAACGGGAGTGCAAGGTTCGGTTACAACCACTGCAAAGAATTTCAGTAGTGCAGCAAACTACGAATTTCAAGGAGCTGCCACAGGTTCGTTTACTACTACACCAACAGCCAACACTGCCAATAGTTTTACCATAAACAGTACAGGTACAAATCTCGATTTGTCCTTTTCACTCAATGGTACATTGGCATTCAGCAATGGAATATTTAGTACGGGAGCTAACACTTTAACACTTGGCACAGCAGCCACTGTTACGGGTGCGGCAGCAGGCAAATATGTAAACGGAAATGTTGCCTGCACTTATGCTACAGGTCCTCAAACTAAAACATATCCTATTGGTGATGCATCAAACTATGCACCTGTTACCATTGATTTAGATAATGTAACAGTGTCTGGAATAATTACTGCTAACACAACAGCAGGTTTTTTTCCGGGTTCTACACTAAGCAACTGCAATTATGTAAACCGTCATTGGAATTTAGCCAATGCTGCTCCAGCCTTTAGTTTTGGTCTATCAGTAAATAATAAAGTAACCCTCAACTGGACAAATGGAGATGTAACAGGAACTCCCACACTTGCTAATCTGATAGCTGGTAGACGCAATGGAGGAGTGTTTTCATATCCTTCTGTAGTGAGTCCACCGGTATCAAACAGCATTCAGGTAACCTTATTTGACTTTACAGATATTACACCTCCTGCCGATTATCAAGTAGGAGAACCGGGTGCTACCGTAAATACAATTACTAACAAAACCGTTTGTAACGGAGCAGCAACAAGTGCTATCAGTTTTAGCGGAGCATTAGGCGGTACTACTTACAACTGGACAAATGATAACACATCCATTGGTTTAGCGGCAAGTGGAACAGGTGATATTGCATCCTTTTCTGCAACCAATGCTACAACTCAGGATATCACTGCAACCATTACAGTAACACCTGTTATAAATAGTTGCAATGGTGCATCCACCACATTTACCATAACAGTTCCCGCAACGGATGATGGCAATGTATGTACTACCGATGCTTGTAATAACGGAGTGGTAACACACATTGCAATTAGTTGTGATGACAATGATTTATGTACTACAGATGGTTGCGATCCGGTTACAGGTTGCAATCATACTGCAATCGTTTGCAATGATAACGATGCATGCACCACAGATGGATGTAATTCTTCAACCGGCTGTACATTTACTGCAATCGTTTGCAATGATAACGATGCATGCACCACAGATGGATGTAATTCTTCAACCGGCTGTACATTTATTGCAATCGTTTGCAATGATAACGATGCATGCACCATAGATGGATGTAATTCTTCAACCGGCTGTACATTTACTGCAATCGTTTGTAATGATAACGATGCATGTACCACAGATGGATGTAATCCTTCAAGCGGCTGTACATTTACTGCAATCGTTTGTAATGATAACGATGCTTGTACCACAGATGGATGTAATCCTGCAACTGGATGTACATTTACTGCAATCTTTTGTAATGATAATGATGCATGTACCACAGATGGATGTAATTCTTCAACCGGATGTACATTTACTTCAATCGTTTGTAATGATAACGATGCATGTACCACAGATGGATGTAATCCTGCAACTGGATGTACATTTACTACAATCGTTTGTAATGATAACGATGCATGTACCACAGATGGATGTAATACAACAACGGGATGTTATCATACCGATAACACACCAATGCCAACAATAGTTGCAAGCGGTCCGTTAACTTTTTGCACCGGAGATTCTG
>JANNXV010000119.1:0-2280 GCA_031409815.1 Bacteroidota bacterium | reverse complement strand
AATCAGGTTTTAAATACCGGTCCTGTATATAATGATATACCACACGAGGCCGCCACTCTGTTTGAGAGGTTCCTTCGTTTTTAGTTTCTATTTTTCTTAGACCGGAAAGAAAACAGGCCTTTGCAACTAAAGCAGCCCCTACTCCATGGTCGGTATGTCTATCGCTGGTAGCGTTGCATAAAACAATATCTGGTCGATGCAAACGAATATGTTTTATTACCTCCAACTGATGTTGCTCGTCATTCACTAAAAAACCATCACGAAAAAAAAGGTTCTTTCTTAAACTAACACCCAATACTTTTGCACTATCAGCCGCTTCCTTATCTCGTGTCTCTGCACTACCTCTGGTACCCAATTCCCCTCTTGTTAAATCAATAATACCTACCTTAAAGCCGGCATCAATATGTTTAAGTAAAGTTCCGGCACAACATAATTCAACATCATCTGGATGTGCACCAAATGCAAGAATATCTAGTATCATAAAAATTGTTTAAAATCGAGAGTTTGAAAAAGCAATAGTTTAAAAATAAAGTAAATAATTGTACCTTATTTTGATCTAACAAATTTTTGAACTGAAATAATATTGTTATCGATCAAGCGTAAAGTATAAACTCCAGCACTTAAATTTCGAATTTCAATTTGAGAATCTGTCAGTTTATCTTGTTGCAACAATTGACCATTTGCATTCATTATTTCATATCGGAAATCTGAATAATATTTTGTGGTTGAATTAATTGTCAAGAAATTATTATTTGCTGGATTTGGATAAAGCAATACATTATTTGTTGCCAAATTATTTTTAATACCCGTAACGACTGATACATCCAACACAAACAAGCCATTCTGCATATCGGAAACTATCATATTACCACTCGGCAACCAGGGATAGGCTCCCCATGCCCCTTTGTATGCTGGAGACTGAAATGTACCAGAAGCATCGTTTTGCCAATACGTATCAAAAAAACCCACTTTAACAGGAAGTAAAGGGTTACTGATATTGTATACCTGTAATCCATCTTGATAATAGGCAATAAATAAAAAATCACCAATGATAAATGGATTATGTGGTGTTGCGCCCACCTGACTAACAAAAGTTGTGAGTATGTTGATGTTTGATAAATCGGTAACATCAACCGATCGAACTGGATGCCCATCTGGTACCTCTTCACAAAAATAAAGGGTGTGCCCGTCTCTACTTAATGCACTGCTGTGGTTGTATCCCTGATTAAAATAATTATCGAGTAAACCTAACGAAACAAAATGATTGTTTGCATCCAACTTGAAAATATACAGTCCGTCATATCCGCAGGATGCAAAAACAGTATCGTTTCTTACGTACATATCATGAGCATAAGAAAACAATCCAGGATAGTCATCTTCGATTTTGCGAATTAAAACCGGGGCAACCGGATTGCTGATATCAAACACAGCCATACCCGAATTAACTACTGAGCCACCATTTACTGATGCACAATAAAGATGACTTCCATCTACCCAGATGGTATGAGCTCTTTCAAATAATGTGTTTTCATCATAAACTACGTGCACTGAGTCAGGCAAATAACTCATATCAACTATAATTAAGCTATTGGGAGATGCATCATCGCTTACGATGTAACAATAATTCTGATAAGTTTTAACTTCATGCCAAATACAATTTGTTCTTCTTCCTGCTACAAAATCACATTGAACCGGAGCAGTAGGATTGGTAACATTAACAAAATAGGTACCTGCAGTTGAACCAACAATTGCGTATTCATTGCCTGCTCCATCATGCCATCCCCACATGCCATTATACTTTATACCATAAGATGGCTCAGGTACAACCGCAGGGTCAAACCAAGTAGAAAGTTTAGTAATATTTTGCGAAACATAGGTTTGTGCTGTGGTAATTGCAGTGCCAAACGACATTGCAATTAAAACTAGAATGCGTTTATTTTTCATTTACCAAAGTTATAAATAATTAGTTGTTCAAGTGGCTAGAAGCATTGTGATTTTTACCAAAGTAGTTAACTGCGATTTTTAACTCACAATTAATTCCTTAATCAAAGCAGTCATTTTTTGTTCGGCAGCATTGGCAACTTTTAATACTTCTTCGTGAGTTATTACTTCTGGTTCATCAGAGCCACCCATGTCGGTTATAATGGAAATTGCAAAAACAGGTAAGTTCATGTGACGGGCTACAATATTTTCGGGAACCGTACTCATACCTACACAATCTGCACCTATGGTACGAATGTATTTATACTCGGCTCTGGTTTCAAACACAGGGCCTGTTAC
>JANNXV010000118.1:0-17410 GCA_031409815.1 Bacteroidota bacterium | reverse complement strand
TTTATAGATGTAACTTATCACCGCGAAGAATATGTTTATCGTAAAAAGCCAAACGGACTGCTTGAAAAGAAGTCAATAAAGAAACGTCCGGGAACGGTTGGTATTTGTTCAGCCATTATGAATAAATATAAGATTGATGCTGTGCCTCATATAATTTGTGGAGGATTTACTTGCGATGAAACTGAAGATGCGTTGATCGACCTTTCTTTTTTGGGCATAGATAATGTATTGGTATTACGTGGTGACTCAATAAAAACAGAGTCTCAGTTTACACCGGAGCCCAATGGAAATGCTTACGCTAGCGATTTGTTGCAACAGATAGTAAATATGAATCGTGGCAAATTTATGGATGATGAATTACTCGATGCAGTGCCAACCAATTTTTGTGTGGGTGTTGCCGGTTATCCCGAAAAACATTTTGAGTCACCCAATATGAAAAACGACATAAAATATTTGAAAATGAAAGTCGACTTGGGTGCTGATTATATTGTAACACAAATGTTTTTTGATAACTCAAAATTTTTCAAGTTTGTTGACGAGTGTAGAGCAGCAGGAATTACGGTGCCAATTATTCCGGGCTTAAAGGTGCTAACTACCAAAAAGCAATTAACCTTATTGCCTAGTATTTTTCATATAGATATGCCTGATGATTTGGCTGATGCAGTTGAGAAAGCAAAAGACAACGAGCAAGTAAAAGAAATTGGTATTGAATGGTGCATTAATCAATGCAAGGAACTATTTAAGCACAATGTTCCATGCTTGCATTTTTATACCATGGGAACTTCTGAAGTTTGCCGTAGAGTGGCTGAAAAGGTTTACTAATAAAACTACTTATTCCTTATGAAAAAAATATATCATTTAGGTAGTTGTACAACCAATCAACGAATTCTGAAAGAAGTAAAGCCATCTAAAGATTTTATTTTGCAAGAAGTAAAGAGCGAACCGATAACACCAGCTCAATTGGATGAAATGAAGAAGTTGGCTGGAAGTTATGAAGCATTATTTAGCCGTGTTGCATTAAAGTATCGTGCACTAAAGCTTAATGAGGCTACATTAACCGAAAGGGATTATCGCAAATATATTTTGGAAGAGTATACTTTTCTTAAACGACCTGTTATCGTATTTGATGATAAAATTTTTATTGGCAATGCTCCAAAAAATATTGCAGCAGCAAAAGCTGCAATCAAATGAGCAAAATAGTTAAGGCACATATTGCTGTATTGTTTGCCAATATTATTTATGGCGCCAATTATTCTATTGCAAAAAAAGTGATGCCTCAATATATACAACCGTTTGGTTTTATATTGGTTCGAGTATCAATTGCTGCTGCTCTCTTCTTTATTTGTGAACGGATATTTGTAAAAGAAAAAGTTAAGAATGAGGATTTGATAAAATTATTTTTCTGTGCATTATTTGGAGTTGCCATCAATCAATTGCTGTTTTTTAAAGGGCTATCGTTAACCAGTCCAATTAATTCAGGGCTGATGATGATTAGCAATCCGGTATTTGTACTATTGCTTGCAGCGCTTATTATCAGAGAAAGAATTGCCTGGGTGCGCATTGCAGGTATTTGTTTAGGCATTGCAGGTTGTTTGATATTATTGTTATTTAGCAATAAAATAAACAAAGCCAATAGCTCCACATTGGGCGATCTTTTAGTGCTCATAAATTCATTTTCATTCGCACTTTATTTGGTATTGGTAAAACCACTCATGAAGATTTATCATCCAATTACCATTATGAAATGGGTGTTTTTATTTGGTAGCGTTATTGTAATTCCGTTTGGATTTTCTGAGATGCAAGCCATTAACTGGTCATCATTTTCATTAGGCATCTGGTGGTGTACGGGATTTGTAATCATTGGTACAACCTTTTTTGCATATCTGTTCAATACATTGGGGTTACAAGTGCTAAGCCCTTCGCAGGTAAGTATCTATATTTATTTGCAACCACTATTAGCAGCCATTTTTGCAATGCTATCAGGTCAGGATGTGCCGAATTATTTACACTTTATTTCTGCCCTGTTGATTTTTAGTGGTGTGTATCTCACAAGCAGGCCAATCAACAAATCTATTCAGCAAGCATAAAGATTCAATCTTCCGTTTTGATGAGTGGGTTAAACACTTAAAGTCTCTATTTTTGCGCCTCACAAATAACTTAAAATTTTATGGTCAAATCCATGACCGGTTTTGGTAGCGCTACAGGCGATATTTCGGGAACTGCAGTTACAGTAGAAATCAAATCTTTAAATAGTAAATTTCTGGAGCTGTCGTTGCGGTTGCCTTCGATGTATCGCGATAAGGAATTAGAATTGCGAGCAGAGCTAGGTAAGCTAATTGAGCGGGGTAAGGTAGATGTTAATATCAATATTGGAAATGGTAGCAACGACTTGTCTAAGAAGAGTAATATCAACAAAGAAATTTTTAAAGCCTATTTTGAAGAACTAAGTCAGTTACGCGATGAATTAAAAATAGCTGACCACTTAATAATGGACACCATAATCAAGTTGCCACAAGTGTTAGGCAACGAAAAAACCGAAGGCGATCCTGAACAATGGAAAGCAATTAATGAACTGCTTCAACAAGCCATTGTAAAGTTTAATTCGTTTCGAGAAATGGAAGGAAAAGTTACCGAAGATGATCTAACACTGAGAATCAGAAATATTTCTAAATTATTGATTGAAACAGAAAAATATGAAAAGGGAAGGATTGATAATATACGCGAACGGTTACAAAAGAATTTGGCGGAGATAAAAAATAGTACCAGTGTTGATCAAAACCGATTTGAACAGGAACTAATATTTTATTTTGAAAAACTAGATATTACAGAGGAGAAATTGCGTTTAAGAAGTCATTGCGATTATTTTTTACAAACAATAAAAAGTGCCGAAGCCAACGGCAAAAAATTGGGGTTCATCACACAGGAAATTGGAAGAGAAATAAATACACTTGGATCAAAAGCCAATGATGCTAGCATGCAACGTGCTGTGGTTGAAATGAAAGATGAATTAGAAAAATTAAAGGAACAATTGGCAAACGTTTTATAATAATGAGTATTTCTGCTGAAAAATTAGTTTTGTTTTGCGGACCATCAGGCAGTGGTAAAACAACCATTGTTCATCATTTACTTAAAAAATTTCCTGAGCTTACTTTTTCGGTATCTGCAACCACACGTAGTAAGCGTGCAAATGAAGTGAACGGCAAAGACTATCATTTTCTCACCGTTGAAGAATTTAAGCGTAAGCTGCATCAACATGAATTTCTTGAATGGGAAGAGGTATATAAGGATCGTTATTACGGTACTTTAAAAGCAGAAGTGAAAAGGATATTGGAGGATGGAAGAGTGGTGCTTTTTGATGTCGATGTAGAAGGGGGATTGAATATTCGTAATAACTTTAAGAAGCAATTGCTGGATGTTTTTGTAATGCCTCCAACAATTAACGATTTACATAAACGCTTAATCGCTCGAGCAAGCGAAAGCGAAGAATCTTTAGCAAAGAGAGTTGCTAAAGCTGAATTTGAATTGTCTTATGCCTATCGTTTTAACAATGTACTTGTTAATGATAAACTTGATATTGCTTTAAAGGAAGCAGAGGTTATTGTGGACCAGTTTTTATATGGGGAAATACCGGATGAATTTTAATTCATAATTAAAGACCACAATATTTTTAGATAATGAAAATCGGACTCTACTTTGGCTCTTTTAATCCTATTCACAATGGTCATTTAATCATTGCAAGCTATATGGCCGAGTTTACCGATCTTAAACAAGTGTGGTTGGTTGTATCACCGCATAATCCTTTAAAGCCAGCTGCCGGTCTCCTACAAGATTATCATCGTTATCATTTAGTAGAATTGGGAATTGGAGAGAACAAAAAATTGAAACCTTCAAAGATTGAGTTTAATTTACCGAAACCTTCTTTTACTATTAATACCCTCACTTATTTATACGAAAAATTTCCGCAGCACGAATTTGCATTAATAATGGGTAGTGATAACTTGGCCACTTTTCACAAATGGAAAAACTATGAAGCTATTTTGGCTGATCATGATATTTATGTTTATCCTAGGCCACTATCTGATGGCGGAAAATTAAAGGATCACAAGAGAATTAAAATGGTGGATGCCCCGTTAATGGAAATTGCGGCCAGCTTTATTCGTAAATCAATCAAGGAAAAAAGAGATGTAAGATATATGATGCCAGAGTCGGTTTGGAATTATATTGATGAAATGCATTTTTATAAAAAGTAGTTGCATAGCGATTGGCTCAACAACTTAATTATTTTTATTGCTCAACGGCTGTGTCTAAAGTATAGCGTAGTGATTTTGATTGAGCTTCTTTTTCTGAGGTGTTAACCGGAAATGTTCCTTCCTTTTTTTTAATCATTTCACTCACAATTTTTGCCGACAACAAACAAAGTGGAATGCCTGCTCCGGGATGAACACTACCTCCGCAGAAATAAAGTCCTTTGATTTTGCGTGAAAAATTTGGGTGACGCAAAAAAGCTGAAAAAAGGCCATTGCTATTGTTGCCATAAATAGAGCCACACCAAAGATTTGTTTTATCAGCTAATTGTGGTGGGCTTAATATTTGCTCAGAAACGATCAGGCCCGATATATCCTCGTTAAGTTTACTTGATAGCTTATCTAAAACTTTTTTTCTGGTTGCACTAATTAGTTGCTCCCAATTTTGTCCATCATCAAAAGGAGCTGATACCATAACAAACCAATTCGACATTCCTGCGGGAGCATCCGTAGGATTAGATAGCGATGAGTTGAATAAATAAACAGTTGGGTCGTTACAAATAGTTTGTTGCTTAAACAAAGCATCATACTCTGCATGATCATCTGCTCCAAAAAAAGTATTGTGTAATTCAATATTTGGGAGCACTTTATTGATGCCCCAGTAAAACACAATCACTGAACTTGATCGATGTTTTGCACTCGAATACATGGCAGGCATTTTAACACCATCTAATAGTTTGGAGTAGGTGAAATTAATGTCTGCATTGCTTACAACTACATCACTCAATAGTAAACCCGATTCAGTTTCAACACCAATTGCCTTATTGTTTTTAGTGACAATTTTTTTGACAGGAGTTTTTAATTTTATTTGAACGCCTGATTCAATAGCTAGTTGAGTGAGTGCATTAGTAATACTGTGCATGCCACCTTCAGGTAAAAATGAACCTTCATTCACTGCAAAATGAGTGATTACATTTAAGGTTGCGGGCGCTTCAAACGGATTGGAACCATTGTAACTCGCATATCGGTTAAACAGCTGAACCAATCGCTTATCATTGAATTTATTCTGGTTGTAACTGTGCATCGATTGAAACGCACGAACCCGGTTAAACTTTACCAGTCCTCGAATTGTAGGCCAGTTGAAATAGTTTTTAAGCTCATGTAGCGATCGTTCCAAAAAAACTTCATGAGTCAGATTGAATATTTCTTTTGAATCATCAAGTAATTTGTGAATATGTGCAAATGATTCAGAAGACTTTAATGCAATTTCTTTTTCAAACTTATCTCTGTCAGAAAAAGCATCAATAAACGTTCCGTCCGAAAAAAAATAACGGAATAGTGGGTCCACTTTTTTAAATTTTAAGTAGTCGGATGTTCTTTTATTCCACAAAGCAAACAGTTCGTCAATATAATCAGGCTTAGTTAAAATAGAAGGACCTGCATCAAAACGAAACCCATTCATCTTTATTTCGTGCATACTTCCGCCAGTATAATCATTGGCTTCGAGTATTTGCACCTTGTATCCTGCTTTAGCCAGCCGAATGGAAGCAGCCAGACCAGCCACACCGGCTCCAATTACTATACAATTTGACGAATGGTGTTTTGCCTTCATTTATTGCTGCTAATAACTCAATGCAGCCAATTTAGTTGTGTGTGTAAAAGTACAAAATGCGAATTCGAACTAAAAAAATACTACCGATTTTCTTAATAACTTATGAAATAATGAGTCTTTTAGCGAGCATAGCAGTTTTTGCACTTCAATAAATTAAATTTGTGCTGATGGAAAAGGAACAAATGGAACTAGCAGTACTTAAGTTTTTAGCTGGGCAAATTGATCTGCCGGCTGATAAGATAAGTGTAAATGATGAATTGAAAAACCTTGGTTTAGACTCGTTCCGTATCATTGAATTGGTATTGTTTATTGAGCGTAAATTCGGAATCGCTATTCCTGACCATGCCTATACTCCCGGAAATTTAAAGAGCGTGCATTCGATTGTTGAATGTGCTTTAGCATTTAATCAATAAACACGAATTCAATCGTAACCGTTATGAATGGTGCAGACCGGTTTCAACTTTTTTTTGATCGCATTACTCGCAGAACCACAGGTTGTGGAAATGTGATTCGAGCCAGAATTACTATTGATGGAATTATTCCTGAAAATCATTTTCGTGAACTAATTAATTCCAATAAGGCACTACGATTTCTAGCCGGAAGGTATCCGAAAAGGGAATGGTATTCTACCATCTATAGATGGAAAGTGAATAAGCAAGTAGATACTTCAAGAATTTTAAGCATTCATTCGGAACAAAATGCGGAAGTTAAAATTCAACAATTACTTGCGACTGATTGTACACTGAAGCCCGGAGATTCAATTAAGTTAGCAGTTGTTTATCAAAAAAATGAACGTACTCATATTATTATTTCGGTTAATCATTCCTTGCTTGACTACGCAGGAATGGAAAATCTGATTGCATCTGTTGCAGGGATTTCAAAAAATATTATTCCGGAAAAACAATTGAAATCGGAAGGAACATTTATTAAAAAATTTAAGGATACTGTTTCTGCAACAGCTTATGTTGCTTCGCGAACATCATGGAACCTTAGGCGGTTAAACAAGAATATTCAGCAGCCAAAACCTTGCATCGAAGTATTTGAATTTACAACAGAAGAATCATCTAAAATCAAGCAACATTTGCAAAATGAGATAAAGTCAACTGCACTACCTTTTTTTGTAGCTGTATCTTTGGCTGCAATACATAACAACAAAAATTTACTAACGGATAAGAGTGGAGATTTTTTTATTGCTGTGCCACTTGACAGAAGACCTGCATCACACAAAAATGTTTTGACAGGCAATTATCTTTCATTTGTTTACTTTCATAAAGCAGATAGCGAAATGAGTGATATTAGATCATTGACTGTCACGTTCGGAGCACAAATGATACAGCAAGCACGTAAAGCAATTCCTGAAAAATTTATTTCACTGCTTGAGCTATTTCGCTTTTTGCCACCGGCAATTTATTGGGCCTGGATGAATTTGCCAACCAAAGGAAATTCCACGTCATTTGCACTTTCTCTTCTTAGTAATTCCGCATTGGAGAAAAATACTTTTATGGGGTTTAAGGTAATTGATGTCACACATTATCCACCGGTAATATCACCGCCTGGATTAAATATCGTGTTTACAGAGTTTCGTTCACAACTAAAAATTATTATTAGTTACGATGAAAAAAGAATTTCAAAGTCGCAGATACAGGATTTCATAATTGAAGTAAGAAAGAATTTATTAAACTAAGTGGAACAAAACATTCATGCCGATATTTTTATTGTTGGTGCCGGTGCTGCCGGTATAGCAGCCGCAGTAGCCGCAGCAAGATTAAATAGAACGGTGATAGTTGCTGAGAGAAATTCGTTTCCGGGAGGCAGGGCTACAGCTTCTGCTGTAGGAACCATTTGCGGATTGTACTTGCGTTCGAATAATCCAATACCAAATTTTGTGATGAATGGTTTCCCAAAAGAGTTTGGTGAGCATTTAATTTCTACAAGTGGCAAGCAGCCAATAAAATTTTCTGAGGGGTTATGGTTTAATCCTTGTTTACCCACTGACTTTGAAAAAGTAGCCAGGGGTTTTTTAGATCATGAAAGAATAACCATGCTTTATGATTCGGAAGTAATAACTGTTGAGTCAAATGAAAAAAATATTACATCTGTTAGATGTAATCAAGGAGTCAGAAGAATAAATATCTCTGCAGATGCTTTTATTGATTGTTCAGGCAACGGGGTTTTGTGTTCTGCCATTAATCATTCAATAATACAGGACAAAGAATATCAGGCAGCAGCCATTGTTTTTTCGCTCGAGAAAGTTCCGGTTATGGAGGAATTTAATTTAGGCTTTGTAATGATGAAAGGAATCTTGAAGCATATTGAATTAGGAACAATACCGGAATATTTTAATTTGATGAGTGTAGTGCCCGGTTCTTCAAATGCAAATTCAATATTGATAAAAATGGGCTTGCCTTGGGAAGTAACATTGAATAGTGATATAGAAAATGAATTACAACATAAAGCAATTACATTGGTTAATGAAGTAACAGCTTTTATAAAAAACAGTATTACTGGTTTTGAAAATATTGCTATTAGATGGATAGCAAAAGAGGTGGGAATAAGAACAGGAGTTAGAGCAATGGGAAAGAAAATATTAACTGATGAAGATGTTCTACTTTGCATTAAGCAACATGATGGCATTTGCAACGGTGCGTGGCCGGTAGAATATTGGCAAACAGGAAATAAAAATGTGAAGATGAATTGGTTTACAGAGAATGATTTTTATTCGATCCCTGCAGGTTGCCTTGAATCTGTCGAAAAAGAAAATCTATTTTTTGGAGGTAAAATAATTTCAGCCGAAGAAAGGGCAATTGCAAGTGCACGCGTAGTTGGAACTTGTTTGGGAACAGGTTATGCTGCCGGAGTGCTAGCTTCATACAAAGTAAAAAATCAAAGCGCTTTTGATGCGATTGATTTTATCAAACAGCAAATGCTTAAACATTAAAAGATGAGTTATCATGTTTTCTCTTTTCTTGAAGAAGCTGCTGAAAAGTGGAATAATAAAATTGCAATTGTTCATGATAATAAGGAAACGAGTTTCAGCCAATTATTAATTGCAGCAGACTCACTCGCACAATTATTAAAGCAGCATGCAGACCCTAATGGGAAGGGAATGGCCTTTCTATGTAGTAACGGAAGTAGTTTTGTTAGTGGATTGTTTAGTTGTTCTTTAGCAGGAGCAGTAGTGATGCCGGTTTTGCCGGGAACAAAATCTGCAGAAATCGAAAACCTTTTACAGGAATCGGCTATCAATTATTTGTTGGCTGAAAAGGGAAACAGTTTTAGTTTTAAATCACATTCCAAACAAATTTCGCTTAACGAAGATTTTGATTTTTATATTTTTTCTGAAATAAAATCTCAAAATATTGAACAGATTTTTCTGGGTGCAGCCTTTATACGACCGAGCTCCGGCACAACCGGATCATCAAAAGGAGTGGTTGTTTCACATAAGGCGGTTTGCGAAAGAACGGCTGCTGCCAATGAAGGCTTGATGTTGAATGAACAACACACCATGTTGTGGGTGATGCCAATGGCTTTTCATTTTATCGTTTCTGTATTGCTTTATATCAGGTATGGAGTACGCATGATAATTGCAAATAATTTTCTCGCAGACTCTATCATCAGGTTATCCAATCAATTTAAAGCAACACATCTTTATGCCTCTCCATTGCATTATCGTTTGTTGGCTGCCGACAAAGGCAATTTGTATTTTGATACTTTAAAAACTGCCATCTCAACTTCTGCTCTACTTGAATTAGATGTGAGTCAAAAGTTTTTTGAACGATTTAATATTCATGTTGAACAGGCTTACGGAATAATTGAAATCGGTTTGCCGTTGATTAATACAGCGGACAACAATCGTTTACAAAGCATAGGCAAGGCACTATCTGCATATCAAATCGCCATCTTAGATGATGAGCAGAACGAATTACCTAACAACACACCTGGAGCGTTTGCAATTAAAGGACCTGGAATGTTCTCCGGTTATTTATGGCCGGTTAAAAAAGCAGAAGAAGTCTTGGTCAACTCGTGGTTTCTTACTGGTGATATTGCAGAGAAAGACAACGATGGATTTGTTTACATCATGGGCAGGAGCAAATCAATGATTAATGTTTCGGGCAATAAAGTTTTTCCGGAGGAGGTGGAAACCATAATTAAACTTCATCCCGATGTTGAAGATGTGCGTGTATATGGTGGTAGCCATCCTGTTACCGGAGAAATTGTGGAAGCAGAAATTATTTTGAAAACAAGTGCGGAAAAAAATACTGAATCAATTATTACTTTTTGCCGTCAACACCTGGTACCATACAAAATTCCACAACGGATATTTTTTGTAAACGAGATTCAGAAAACAAAAACAGGAAAAATTAAACGCGGTTGAATTTTGTTTCGTACCCAAATGCATTAAAAGCAAATTCCCAACGAGCAATAATGTTTTCTTCTAAGGCTGCACTCAATGTAAATTCATTTCGCTGGTAATTGTTATAGGTTTCTAATTCTTTTTTGATAAAAGGTTTTGCTGCTTCGAATCCTTCCAATTGAATTCCTGAATATATTTTTTCAAGATGCGATAAAGGGTCTGTAATAAAATTCTCATACTTAATCTCCACTAAATTTTGTTGAGGGATTAAAACTTTATCATTGAAATAAGTTTGATACATTTCTATGTACGATGCAAAAATCAATTCTTCAATTGCTTCGTCAGTTATTTGCTGAAACGATAACATGGGTAACAGTTTATGGAACAGATGCAAATAGCTTTGGTAGACATCAAAAGGATTCCGGTAGATATGAATGAATTTTGCATCCGGATAGAGAGAAAGAATTTGTTTTACCCGTGCAGTGTTTGCCGGACTTTTCAATAAAAGTTTTTTGCCGCTTTCAGCCAACGTAAGTTTGCGGAGAAAATAGTCGAAATTCTTTTTCCAGTTTTTTTCTGAAGCGGAATTACCGTTTTTAAAAGTTACGCTCTCTCTAAAAATCTTTAAGAAATGTTTTGGAAACAAATAACCTGTCACCATACTCTCAGGACCAAACGCAGCCAACGCAAACTCTTCTTCTTTTGGAAGTAATGTCCCCATTCTAAGATTATCCATCGGGCGTTTAGCTGGCAATGCTTTTGAAATAACACTGTTGAAAAACCCGGAAGCTGTGAAAAAAATATGTGGAATCATCGCCTGGTATGTTGCGCAAAAACCAAACGCAGGATCTTTGCTTATCAGGTAATGCAAAAAAGTGGTTCCACTTCTCGGATGCCCAATAATAAACACCGGGTTTTTTATTTCGGTTTGAAGAATTTTCTTTTTGAATTTTATTTTCTCAAACCACCTCAATGGAGTTGAAAGTAAGATGGCCGATGAAATAAAAAGCGCTTTCGGAATAAAAAAGGGATGAATAGAAAAATTATTCCGGTATAAAATCTTTATCCATGCTCTTAATCCGCAGCCAAATGACGAATGTGAGGCAAAGGAGAAATAGTGTTTCGTTTTGAACTGCAAAAGAATTTTTTTTCAAAGCTAAATGATATTGATTGAAGTGATCATCCATAAGCCTCGTATGATTATTTTTATCCCGCTTGAAAAAATTATTTACTTTCTTTTTATTGTTACTTTCCTTAAATGGCGCGGTGACCGCTCAATCAATGAAAGTAAATGGCAAGGTTACCGATGAAAATACGGGCGAACCCATCCCGTTTGCAGGCATTGTTTTAAAATCAACACATGCGGTAATTCCATGTGATAGTGTGGGAGGGTTTCTGTTTACTGCGAGCGGAAGACCGGATACTTTATTTGTAACAGCTTTGGGATATGTGGCCGATACGGTTCCACTATCGCCCATACAAAATCAATTATTGAGAATTAAACTCTCCAGTTCAGCGTTTAATCTTGCTGAAGTTACCGTGCATCTGGGTGAGAATCCTGCTTTTGAAATTTTAAGAAAGGTGATTGCCAACAAACCCATTAATGATCCCGATGAAAAGGAGGCGTATGAATACGAAGTGTATCATAAAGTAGAATTTGATCTGAACAACTTCACGGATAAAATCAAGCAGAATATTTTTTTGCGATCGTTCAATTTTGTTTTTGATAATACCGATACCACGGCTGATGGGGTAACTTATTTGCCAGTGCTGTTCAACGAATCGTATTCTGATTTTTATTACCGCAAAAATCCACTTGTTAAAAAGGAAATGGTGAATGGCAGGCGTTCCGTTGGATTGAAAGGTCCCAAGATTATGCAGTTTGCAGAGGACATGTACCTGTATCCAAACATCTACAATAATTATGTGGTGATTTTGGATAAAAATTTTCCAAGCCCCATCAACGATAATTATAAGTCAAATTACAAATTCATGTTATTGGATAGTATGATGATTGGCAACAGTCATTGTTATTACATCCGTTTCAAACCGAACGTGAAGGAGGATATTGCATTTACCGGTGAGATGTATATTGATGATTCCACTTATGCTGTTAAACAGATTGATTTAAGATTCAGCATTAATGCCAATGTGAATTTCGTGCGTAATTACTGGATCAGGCAGGAATATGATAAGGTGGATGGAGTAAATAATATGATTACCAAAAGTCAGGTGATTGGTGATTTTACTGTGGCAGAAAATTCAAAAGAACTTACTGGATTCTTTGGTAAAAAAACTTCCACTTACCGGAATTATAAAATCAATCAACCACGCGATGATGATTTTTATAAAGGTTTAGATAATATAGTTTTTGATGACAGTGCAGAAGTTAGAACCGAATCGTATTGGAATGATGTGAGGCAGGATACATTGACCAAACAGGAGCAGGGCGTTTTTACAATGATCGACACGCTCGAAAAAAATAAAAAATTTGTGCGGCTTAAAAATTCAGTGAATGCGCTAACCACTGGGTGGGTTCCATTTGGCAAGATTGACATCGGTGATTTTTATACCTTTTATAGTTATAATCTTGTCGAGCATTCCAGATATAAAATGGGTTTTCGTGTGCACGATTTAATGAATGAACGGTTGAATTTTAAAACCTATTTGGCTTACGGAGTTTATGACGAACGTTATAAATATTTAGTGGAATCATCCTTTGTTCTTAGCCGAAATCAAAGTAAAAGGAATAGCGTTGGTGGCATGATAAAGTACGATGCGGTGCAACCGGGTCGTAGCAGTAATATGCTACCGCTCGATTTTGTTTTCACTTCATTATTTGTAACCAATCCACTAAAATATCGGAGTTTGGTAAAGGAGGTTTCAGGCTATTTTGAAAGGCAATGGTTCACCGGTTTATCATCACGTATTAGTGTTTCACAATCAACCTGGCAACCGTTTGGTGATTATAATTATCAGGAACGTAACGAGTACGATCAGACTAAAGTGGTCAATTCCTATACGTTATCCGGATTTGATTTGTCATTGCGCTATGCTTATGGAGAAAGGAATTTATCTGCAAAATTTGACGACCGATTAGAAGGAATGTATTTTCCAAAATATCCTGTAGTTAGTTTTGATTATATTAAAGGGATTAATGGGTTTTTGCAAGGAGGTTTTCATATGGACCGGTTGCGCCTGAGAGTGGAAGAAAAACTCCGAACAAAAAAGTTAGGCTACTCGATATTCCGAATTGAAGGTGGAAAAACTTTTGGCACACTGCCATTCACCTTTCTTGAAACACCTATTTCCAATCAAATGATTTTGAATGACGAAACAGGCTATAATTTGATGAACTATTTGGAATTTGTGAGTGACGAATATGTGAGTGCCATGTGGGAACAACATTTTGAAGGATTAATGTTGAACCGAATTCCACTGATTAAAAAACTAAAGTTGCGCGAATTTGTTTTTGCTAAAATGTATGCCGGAAATTTATCGTCAAATAACAGGAACAGCCAATATGTTTTACCAGAAGGCGTAACTTATCTTAACGAACCGTATTATGAAACCGGCTTTGGAATAGAGAATATATTAAAAATATCACGAATTGATTTTAGCTGGCGTTTGAATTATCCCGGCAAACCGGGTGTCTATTATTTTATTGTTAAACCATCCTTTCAATTTAAGTTTTGATGATGCTCAGAAGTATAAAAATAATTATTCTTGTTTTAGTATTTATACTCAACACTAAAATTGATTTGTGCGGTCAGTCGCTACTGGTCAACGACATTCGTGCAAGGTTTGCATTGGCGGTGAAATCAGAAGAAGCATGTGAAGAATTGTTTAATGAAATGAATCAGATGAAGGGGAAAAGAGAGCCGGTTTTTACCGGTTATCTTGGAGCAGTAACAATTAGTATGAGTAAATACACCGGCAATCCATTTGGCAAGTACGAATATTTTCAGGATGGTAAAAAGTTGGTAGAATCTGCAATTAGAGAAGCACCTGCTAACGTAGAGTTGCGTTTTATACGTTTATCTATTCAGGAAAACGCGCCCTCTTTTTTAGGGTATACGAGCAATGTTGCAGCCGACAAAAAAATAATTTTGGAGCAGTTGCAAAACTTACCACAACCAAAGTTAAAAGAGGCAATTATTAATTATATAGGGCATTCAAAAGTCTTTTCAGATGCAGAGAAGCAAAAGGTGTCAACCTATCGCTAAACGAGCGATAATTGCTATTTTTACACCCTGATGAATCAAGTGTTAATGGATGTATTTATCGTCCTCTCAACTTTTGTAGCAATGGAGGGAGTGGCTTGGTGCTCGCATAAATTTTTGATGCACGGTTTTATGTGGAATGTGCATAGCGATCATCACAGCGGTAGCAAAGGTTTTTTTCAACGTAACGATTTATTCTTCCTGATTTTTGCAGTGCCGGGTTGGTTATTTATCATGTTTGGGGTGATGGCCGGTTGTGATTATAAATTATTTATCGGCATTGGCATTACCATCTATGGGGCAGCCTATTTTTTTGTGCACGAAGTGGTTATTCACCAAAGGTTAAAATATTTTAGCCGAAGCAAAAACTGGTATTTAGTGGCTTTGCGTAAAGCACATAAGGCACATCATAAGCACCTCTCAAAGGAGGATGGTGAGTGTTTTGGAATGTTGATAGTGCCAACTAAGTATTTTCGGGAGGCAATTAAGCATCATTAAGTTAGAAGTATTGCTTCCAATAGGTGTGTTAAAATATTATTTAACAGTAGGAAACAATTATTTAACCATATTTCCATTGCTTTTGCGATTCAAATAATTTACCTTTGATGCTGGCTCTCTTAGTTGACGAGAGCCTTTTTTATCTGTATATGTCAATGTAAAATTAGAAGTGTAAATAGGCGTTAAAGCCCGGTAATTAAATGTAACTTATGGAAAACAAAGATCAAATGTCTTCTGCAGAGCAGGAGCAACAACCACAAGCTGAAACAACAGCAGAAACAAATCCTGTAAACGAATTGCAGGCAACAGCATTAAATGTGGAGGAAACGGTAATAGTTGAGGAAGCAGCAGTTTTAACTGAGCCGCCAACTTTATCTACTGCCATCCTTGACTCAAACCACGAATCAGAAGTCGAACACGAAGGTCCTTTGCCGGATGTGGAAGAACTCCACGAAGAACTCGAACCTGAGGCATTAGAAAATTTTAGTGGTTATAGTAAGGAGGAACTTGCAAAACGTATGGAGGAGTTAAGCGATATTGCTGATCTCAATTCCATTAAAAATAAAATTAACCAGGCACGCGATGCTTTTAATCACATCGTAAGCACAGAACGTGCAACAGCACTTTCCAAGTTTTTAGAAGATGGCGGAGTGGCAGAAGAATTTTCACATGCTGCTGATTCATTTGACGATCGTTTTAACAAAGCTTACGCTAAATACAGCAAGTATCGTTCAGAATTTATTTTGGGTCAGGAGAAACTGCGTAAGGATAACTTGAAAGTGAAGCAGGACATTCTTCAACACATGAAAAACATCATCCAGAATGAAGAGGATATGTCAAAGGCATTTAATGAGTTTCATGACTTGCAGGCGAAATGGCGTGCAACCGGCCCGGTTCCTCCACAAAATGTAAACGATTTGTGGATGACCTACAAGCTGTACATCGAACGCTTTTACGATTACATAAAAATTAACCGCGAGCTTCAGGATTTAGACCAGAAAAAAAATCTGGAGATGAAAATGCAACTGTGTGAGCGTGCTGAAGAGCTGATACTTGAACCTTCATTAAACAAAGCTATTAACGAAGCACAGCAGTTGCAGCTGAAGTGGAAAGAAATAGGAGTAGTGCCTCGCGAAAAACGTACCGAAATCTGGACACGTTTTAAATCTGCTGTCGACAAAGTTTACGATAACAAAAAACATTTTCTCGATGGACTTCGTGAAAAACACAATGTAAATCTTGAGCTTAAATCAAAAATGTGTGAGCAAGCCGAAACATTGTTAAATGCAACTTACGAAAAACACAATCAGTGGCAAGAGGGTTTGAAAAATGTATTAGAGTTACAAACTGAATGGCGCAAAATCGGACCCGCTGATAAGGCACAAAATGACGAGATCTGGAAACGATTCAAAACGGCTGTTGATAGTTTCTTTAAAGTTAAGGATGAATTTTATAAGAAGAAAAAGCAGGAATACACCGGCAACCTTCAGGCGAAAACAGAAATATGTATGCAGGCTGAGGGATTAATTGAAAACTCAGATTGGAAAACGACAGCGAATGAATTAATCCGTTTGCAACAGGAGTGGAAGAAAATCGGACAGGTTGGTTCAAACGAAAAGAATGATAAAATTTGGGCTCGTTTCAAAACAGCTTGTGATACTTTCTTTAACCGCAAGAGCGAACATTTTGCAGACCAGGACAAAGCCCACGAAGAAAATTATACCAAGAAATTGGAGTTGATTGAACGTGTGGAGAAGTTTGAAAAATCTGATAATGCTGCTGATAGTATTGATCAACTAAAAGCATTTCAGCGTGAGTGGAACGACATTGGTTTGGTGCCAATAAAAAAGAAAGATATTATCTGGGAGAAATTCCGTTCAGCTATTCAAGTACATTTTGACGCGTTAAAAGTTCGCCCTGATTTCAAGCAAGGATTTAGTTCGCGTAACGAACAAAGTGGTTCCCGTCCTGCCAGTCAGCGTTCTCATCAACCACATGATGCAAATGCTTCGCCTGATGAACGTGGCATTGTAGTGAAGATGAATAAGCTGAAAGAAGAAGTTGATTTATTGGAAAACAATATTGGATTTTTTGCAAAGTCTAAAAGCGCTGCGGCTATGAAGCTAGAATATGAACAAAAAATTCAGGTGGCTAAAGATGAGATTGCAAAATTGAAAGAGAAATTGAAAGAGATTAAGAAAGTAAGTTAATCTGGCTTTAACGCAAAGCTGTAAAGGTTTCGCAAGGCAAAAAAAAGAGCGCCCCGAATTTTTCGGGGCGCTCTTTGCGTTAAAACTATTTGGACGAAATTTAAACAGTCATAATTTCCTTTTCTTTTGCTTCAAGATGCTTATCCACTTTTTTAATATAATCATCTGTCATGTGTTGAGTTTTGTGTTCGGCATCTTTTGAAAGATCTTCAGGCAAACCGGCTTTTAATAATCGCTTAATATGTTCGTTGGCGTCTCTGCGAAGATTA
>JANNXV010000117.1:0-19377 GCA_031409815.1 Bacteroidota bacterium | reverse complement strand
TCCGGTTGCGGGCCCCGAAAATCCTGCATGTGCTTTGATTGCCTCACCCTTTCGATTAATAAAAATGGTGGTTGGGTAGGATATGAAGTTGGTTATTCCTGGCAAGGCCGTTACTACCGCATCTTTACCTGTTGACCCTGCAATCAAAAGTGGATAAGGAATTGCATATCGTTTTTGCAATCGTTTAACATTTGTGGCGGCTTTATTAAAGTCAGTTGTTTTTTCAAAAACCAAACCTATTATTTCCAAACCTTCCTGATGATGTTTGTTGTAATATTCAACAAAGTAGGAGGTTTCATCTAAACAATTGGGGCACCATGTTCCCATTATTTGTAGCAGAACAACTTTGTTTTTGAATCGTTGGTCAGTTATTGAAATCAAATTGCTATCCACATCAGGAAAAATAAATTTTAGTTGCGAAGTCACACGAGTTATATTATTTGCATCAGGCAATTCGATGTTGTCATTTCTTTTGGCTCGCCAATTTGACTTAGCATGATTGCCCGACCAAAAAGTTCCATTCATTTCGTTACCTGAAATTATGCTGCGATATAACCAACAATGCGAACCGTCAAATGTGCTAAGCCATAATGTGTCGCCATTTACAATTCCTGACAAATAGCGGTGATCACCTGATTCGGTTAAAAATGTGCCTTTCACATTTTGTTTGCTTTGTTCAAAAACTCCGATGGCAAGCGATGAGTCTGAAGTTCCGGCATCAAGATAAGTTTCCCATCGTCCTGAAACATTTATATTGGTAGTTGTTGTTGCAATAAAACGTGAAGCATTTCCATACTCAGCATTAAATTCGATTTGAGGTTTTTCTTTGCGAGCATTGTTTATCCAAACTCCATGCATCTTGCCGGCATTAATTTTTAATCGAAATTCCGAATCAAAAACCGGTAAATGAACCAACATCGAGTCATCTTTAAAAGTAATTTCATCAACGAGTATATGTTCATCACCATTAATTATTTCCATTATATATTTTCCCTGTTGTTGCTTCATTTCAAAATTGAACGGAAGCGGAACATCTGGCAGCGTTAGCGTTGCACGCCATATGCCCAATAGAATTTGTATGGATGTTAACATAGTTTATTTTCGAAAATTAATTATTTTAGAAGGCAAATTTTTTCAATCAATAAATGTAGCTGAAATAAAATAATTGGTTTTTTTGGCCAGCATTACTTCTTGTGAACCGGTAATTGCAAATCCTTTATTAGTGATATACACATATTGGTTGTTTGAAGAATAGTAACTGTTTTTACTTTCTTTTATGACTTCTAATTTTTGCAGATAGTCTTTTTGAAAGGTTAAAACAATTTGTTTAACCGCTAACGATTTTTCTTTCGAAATGTATTTAACAATTGTTGCATCATGTAAAATTATAGTGTCAGTTGAGTAGGAGTTAGTCCAGGATGGTTTGTTTATATCGGCATCCGAAAATGGTTTTAATTCGTTATTCCAATCCGCACTTTCAATAATTCGTTCCTCCGTTTTTCCGTCCTTGGTAATTTGTTTTTTGATCCGTGTACCATTTTTACTCAAATACGTGGCTTGTGATGAAAAGTATTCCTTTAAATCATAGAAATATTTTTTTTCATTTTTTGTTACGTCAACATTGTTCTGACAAGATACAATCATCGAAATAAAAAGAAGTATTAGATAGGATGTTTTTCTCATCTTTAGATTTGAGCACCCATTGAACGCGCCTGGTTGAAACATTGGTTTGCTTTTGCTGTATCTCCGATAATTTGCCAGGTAATTCCAAGATTTATCACCGCCTTTACATTTGAGGGATCAATCTGAACTGCTTGCTCATAATATATTTTTGCACTATCGCTAACTTTCATAGCGCCAAAGCAATTTCCAATATTATTATACGCATCACCATATTGAGGCTCAATGGATATTGCCTTACGATATTTTTCAAGTGCTGTGCGATAATCCCCAGCCTTTGCATAAGTGTTACCCATGTTATAATAAGCTTTACTAAAATTTGGATTGAGTACAATTGCATTATTAAGTGCAGCCAATGATTCATTAATTTTTCCTGCATCGCACAAATGCAATCCTAAATTGTTAAACGCTTCTGACGATTTTGGATCTAACTCAGTTGCTTTAATAAGGTCTGCAATGGCTTCTTCATACCTTCCGGCCGAACCGTATGCAAGACCTGATGCAATGTATGCTTCTGCATCTTTAAAGGGTCGATAAGAGCGCGCTTTTTCGAAACACCTGATTGCATTTGGCGCATCTTTAAATTCTTTATAGGCAATACCTAAATGATACCACGCATCGGCATATTCAGGAATAAGTGCAACACCTTTTTCTAATTCATTAATGGAAGCTTGCAACAAGTTTTGTTTTTTGTTTTCATCATTTTCTTTCAATGCTTCTTCAATTAAGATGGCACTACCATACGCATAACGAATACGAGCACTATTGGGTGATGTCTTAACATCTTTCGCAAGTAATGTGATATTGTTTTTCCAATCCATATTGCGTGCAAATGTTCTCATACTAAATAGTGCACACACAATTAAAAATGTCAGCGCGAGCGGCTGCGATGAGATTGTTTTTTGAAAGGAATAATTTTTTGGGGTCGGTTTTGGATTAAACAATGCATAAAATAAAGCACCAATTGCCACGCAAAAACCCAGTGATGGCATGTATAAAAACCGTTCTGCCATAGTAGCTTCAATCAGAAAAAAAATGTTTGATACCAGCGACATGGTTGCAAGAAAAAACAGGATTCCAAATGCAACCGGATTTTTTTTGTTGAAATTCCGAATGGCAAACCACCCGAAACCAAGATATACAAGAAGCGATAATAATGCCTGAATACTACCTAATGAAACAAGCGGAACGGTATTGTATGAATAATCGAAAACCAGGTAAACAGGTGCAATCAAAAGCAGTAAATATTTTCCCAAAATATAGGTAGCTGTTGCAAATCGTTGTATTCCATCCGTTGCCCCGAGCAAGGAATTATTTACTAATTGAACCTCGTAATTTCCCGAAACAGTTTTTAAAACCGAATAGCGCAATAACATAAAAACCGCCACAATTCCTACGTATACCAAACTCCATTTACTAATCTCGTTCCATGTTTTATCACCAAAGAACCAAAATAACAATGGAAAAAGGGCAACGAGTGTTATGGCGCTTTCTTTTGATAATAATGCAAGAAAATAACAAGCAGCACTTATTGCAAGATGTTTTGTTTTTGATTGTCGCGCAAAAAGCAACAACGAATAAAAAGCAGCAATTGAAAAAAGAAAACAAAGTATCTCATCACGACTTTTAATATTGGCAATAACCTCCGTATGCACGGGGTGAACAATAAAAAGCAGGGTAGTGAAAAATGCAAGCCACGGAGGTTTGGTTGAAAACAATGCACTCAACAAATAAAATAACAGGAAGCCTGTTACAGCATACAATAAAACATTTATCAAATGTCCTAACCACGGTTTATGCGGTGCAATCTGCCACTCTATTGCAAACATTACTAATGATAATGGGCGGTACAAACTTTCTTTACGGTCCCAGAAACCTTTACGATAAGGTGTGGTAAATATTTCAGGTATAGCAGAAATACCTTTTGTAGTAATCTTATTATTCTCAATCACCGTTCCATCATCAACCGTGTAGTCGTGATTGAATGTGTTAGCATATAAGAGGAATGCAATTGCGGCACAAATTAGGGCGAGCGTACGTTTTTGTTTTTTAAGATCTGTTAGAGGTACCGTTAGCAGTTCGACAGTTGGTACAGTACTAGATTTTTTTTGTGAAGCAGGAGGGCGTCTCATCGAAAACAAAAATAACTCGTTTAAGGTTTACTGTTTGTCACTCATCTAATATTTATAAATTTATAATGAAGAGTTAATGGCATACTATTTTTTAGTGTTGAACACAAGTATCTTTATCAACAAAAACAGTATACTATGAAAGCAAACAATTTCTTTTTTATAGCAACCTTGTTTTTAATAGTAGCTCCGGGTTTTAAAACTGAATCGCAAACAGAAGCAATTTATAAAACGGTTACAATTGGCAACCAAGTGTGGATGACAGAAAATTACGCAATAGAAACACCTAAGAGCTGGTACTATGATCGCGATTCGGTTGCCAATAAAAAATACGGACGATTGTACATGTGGAGCAATGCCATGGCTGCCACACCCAAAGGCTGGCATTTACCTTCATTGAAAGAGTGGCAGCAACTCATCAATTATAACGGTGGCGATTCTACGGCAGCACCAAAACTTTTGGATGGAGGAACTTCAGGATTAAACCTTTTGTTTGGCGGACACCGCAGCGCCAATATTACTACTAACGAAATGTTTGATCTCAAGAATCAATATGGTTATTACTGGACAGCAGACACCACTAAAAACAATATGGCGTATGCAATTGAAATAAGAAAGGGTGTTAATTACATCATAAAAAATCATTACCGCAGGGCAAATGGGTTTTCTGTAAGGTACATTAAAAATAGCCAGTAAATAATTTCTACTTATACAACAACACCCTCATCAGCGATATTAACTGCTCCGTATTTACCGGTTTAGTAATATAATCTGTGGCGCCTGCTTCCATACATTTATCACGGTCGCCAGCCATTGCTTTAGCTGTTAAAGCGATAATAGCAAGATTAGTATATTTTTCATTTTTTCGGATGGCTGTCATTGCTTCATAACCATTCATGTTGGGCATCATAATATCCATTAACACTAAATCAATTTGCGGATTTTCATTCAACCGCTCAATAGCTTCTAAACCATCCATCGCACAAATTACTTTAACGCCTTCATTCTCCAATACACTTGTCATGGAATAAATGTTACGCATGTCATCATCAACCAACAAAATAGTTTTTCCATTAAGAATGGTTTGTAATGTATCTGAAATGTTGTTTTCCTCCTCGCAGTTATTTAAAAAGAGCGTTGAGATATGTTCGTCAAACTCTTCAGATTGTTGTTGCAACAGTGTAGTTAAATCGCGTAAACATTCGTCATGATTATCTGCAAAAAACAGCATTGGAATGTTAGCTAAGCTTTCGTCAGATTTTAGCATACTCAGATTTTTATCGCTCAACGTATCCTGATCTGGTTTATTTACCACCACACAATCATAATGTGCCAGGCGAGCCTGCTCAATACAGGTAGTGTAATCTTCAACTAAATCAATATGGATATTTCTTTCGTTTTCCTGCAGAAGTGTAATTATTTTTTTCATGCTTGGATTTCCGTTCGAGAGCATTAACAGACGGTGTTTGGGAGCATTAATTTTTTGACCGATAATATGAAACAATTGATCCATTTCCTGTTTACCTGCAGGTTTTTTTAGATAACTAAATGCCCCCATTTCTAATGCAATGTTATTTTTATCCATGCTCGAAATTACATGTACAGGAATGTTTTCAAGTTTCTTATTTTCCTTTAATTTTTTCAATACCGTCCATCCATCCATTATTGGCATTCTCATATCCAAAATAATAGCATCAGGCAAATATTCGCTAGCATATTTTAAACCCAACTCACCCTGTAATGCTATTATTGATTTAAAGCTGTAGCGATGGCAATGATTCATTAACGAACGTGCAAAAACAAAATCATCTTCAATAATTAAGATTACTTTGTCGTCTTCGGAGATATTGTTTCTGTCGTCTTTAATTTCATCAGCAGAAGTGTTGTTTTCAATTAAGGATGGTATCTCTTTATTTAGAGCATTTTCGAATTCAATTAAATTAATAGCCTGCACAGTATTTTGAGAAGAAATATTTCCATCTTCATTATTTACCGAAGGCTCCATTTTATTATCTCCTTCTGCAATGTATAGCCTGAAAGTACTTCCCAGTCCTTCAACGCTTTCAAGTGTTAGTTCTCCATTGAGCATGGATGTTAGTTCTCTTGATATAGCAAGGCCCAGCCCAGTTCCTCCATATTTTCTATTGGTGGATCCATCGGCTTGTTGGAAAGCTTCGAATACTAAATTTTGTTTTTCTTTAGCAATACCAATTCCAGTGTCGCGCACCGAAATACAAATTATTTTTTCTGCCTGCAATAAAGCTTTATTTTTTAGTTCTACATCTTTATCAGCATAAGCCATCTTTAATTCAACTGTGCCATTGGCAGGCGTAAATTTTAGTGCGTTTGATAATAAATTTTTTACTACCTGTTCTAATCGTACCTTATCCGAGATAAGAGAAGATTTTTCGATTTCGATTTCAGTTACAATAAAATTTATCTGACGCTCATTGGCAATTTCACGAAACAGCATCTGCATATCATCCGCAATTAACTTAGTCGGAAATTGCTCAAGAACTAACTCCACTTTACCGGCTTCAATTTTGGACAGATCAAGAATGTCGTTAATTAAATTCAATAAATCGTTGCCGGATTTATAAATTATCCGTGCGTGTTCAATTTGTTTCTTATCAAGATTGTTTTGTTTATCGTCACCGAGCAATTTAGCAAGTATCAAGATACTGTTAAGAGGGGTTCGGAGTTCGTGCGACATGTTAGCAAGAAAAGCCGATTTGTACTTGTTGCTTTGTTCTAATTGTTCGGCTTTAAATGTTAAATTTAAACGTGCATCCTCAATAGCCAAGTTTTTCTCTTCGAGCAATTGTGCTTTTTCTTGCAATTGAATATTTACTTGCTGAGTTTCTTCTTGTTGCGCTCGTAACACTTCTTCTGATTTTTGAAGTTGTTCAGATTTAAGCGTAAGTTCATTATTTATTTTCCGCAACTCTTGTTCCTGATAAACTAGTTCATCAGCTTGCTTACGAGATTCATTAAGCAATTGAGTGGTAATAAGGTTTGCCCTAACACTAAATAAACTTGCAGCAATAGGCTCGCCCATTTTTTCAAGTAGTTCCTTTTGAACGGAGGTAAGTGATTTTACAGAAGCCACTTCAATAGCTCCAACTACTTTACCACTGGTTGCAAGTGGAATAATCATTAATCCACATTCTTTTGAACTGCCAAGACCTGATTCGATATTGAAATAAGGATCATTAACATGATCTAATGAGATAATTTTATTAGATGCAATTGCTTCTCCAATTAACCCTTCTTTCAATTCGTATCTTTTACTGTTTAATATTTTATTATTCAGCGCATAATAGGCCCCAAGTTGAATGTGAAGATCATTCAGATCATCATTATGTAATAAGAAAATAGCGGCCTGTTGAACATTAAGATAGTTCACAATCATGTCCATTATTTTTTCCAATAGAACATTGAAATCATCATTAGAGGTACGCATGATCTGATTGAGCTGTGCAAGTCCTTCAGATACCCACGCTTGTTGGGCATCATTTGCTGCGGCTGATTTTAATCTGTTTCTCATTGTGAGCAAAGCATGGCCTTGCACATCTTTTGCACTCAACGGTTTAAAAGGATGGTCAAAATTTCCTTTACCAATTTCGTCAGCAAAGTTAGAGGTACGCTTAAAGCTTTCGATTAATGATTTTAGAGCACCTAACATTTCTCCAACTGCATTGTTAGGTGTTTTCATTTTTAATTCTGGCAACTCACCGCTACTCATTTGTTTGATCAATTCGCGTATTGTTAGTATGGGTACAATAATAGAACGCGAAACAATAAACGCTGCAAACAAAATGGAGCCAATTATTAAAAGAGCAATTCCAAGCACTGCAATTATTAATGATTTAAATGAGTACAACATCTGATCCTGTTTTTCAACAGAGGTTGCTGTTTGTAGTTGAATTATTTCACGTAAGTCAACAGTAATTTTTTCGCTTAGTGGAATTATTTCTCTTTCGAGAATATCTTCTGCCGCAAATTTTTTCATAGGGTCTTGAAAGTCATCAAAAGTTACAAGCGAACTTGTAATTTTATTTTCATAACTAATTAATTTTTGATAATCTTCAAACACCTTGTTCATTTTGTAATTGTTTTCGGGGTGTTCCCAAAGGGGCATTAATTTTTTAATTTTTAGTTTTAACTCAAAAAATTGAGAGGTATTTAATGCGGCTAATTTTGCTTTATCTGATTTGTTTTCCGGAAGATAAACCCAATTGGTTATTAACATTCGCGACTGCGTAACCATTAGATTTATTTGCGCCAAAGCTTCTAATGATGGGTTGGTGTTTTCTACAATTTCGTAAGTAATATTTTGACTTTTTCTAATTACGAATGTGCTAAATACAGCATTTATAATAGCAATGGAAATCACTAGAAAAATGACGAAATAAATCTTTTTATCAAGCTTTCGATATGCGCGTTCTTTTTTCATAACAGTATTTAAATTATTTAACAATAGCTAGCTCGTACAATTGACTTGCTATTTTTAGTTTAGATTTTTTTAGTGCTGAATCGTATATTTCGAATTTTATTCTTTGATCTTTCTCAATAATATTAATACCACTTCCTTTTTGGGCCATTAATTTATCTTCTGTGATTATCAATATTTCGCTTTGCGAAAAACGATTAATTATAGCTTGCACTTTATCGCCAGCATATTTTGAAATAAAAAGTATTTGACAGTTTGAAATATCGTCCATTGATTTTATTTCTTTTATTTCAATGGCTCGGTTATAAAATTTTTTATCTTTTATAATGTCAGATAGTTTATCTTTTATTTTCGACTCACCATATATCCCTATAACAAATTTGTTTTTAATATTTTCTTCCGGCCAATCTATGTATTTGGTAAAGTTGTAAACGAAAAGAGCCTTAATAGTATATTCATCCTGATCGCTACTGAAACCAAAAAGCAACATAGCATGAACAATGATTAGTACCTTGAAGAAGGAACTTTTTTTTATCATTATTGAGACGTTGCTTTTCACTTAAAATCTAACCTTACCTTTTAATTATGAACGAATGAATAACTTAACTTAACAGTATATTCTCTACTGAGCCCGGGTAATGGAGCATGCAAACTATTGTATGGTTGTATAAACCATTCATGTTGATTTAGAATATTATAAACTCCTATTCCAATATTTAATCCACATACTGGAAGGTTGCTATAATTAAAGAATGTATTTAATTGACAGAACACAGGTAGTTGTGTATACTCATGTTCATTTGTTGATTCATTAACACTTGTTATTGCATAGCGCTTTGAAAGCAATGTAGAAGTAATATTCCATGTTAAGTGGTCAGTTAAATCTAATCCGGCATTAATAGAGTATTTTAATGAAGGGAAACCAAGTAATACATTGTTGTTTTGTGGAACACTGTAGTTATCGATAGTACTTACATTTTTCGAAGTGTAATAAGAACAGGAGAAATCAATATGCCCGATGGGCTTTTTGTAACGGAGTATAAATTCTAATCCACGTGTTCCGCTTTTTGGAAAATTTGTATAACCGTCAAAAGCAACTGTTTCATCATAATAATAAATAATGATATCACTTGTTTTAATGTCATAAGCGTTAACCGAAAAAAACAGATCGCGATTAATTTGTACTCCTGTTTCTAATTCCGTAACAGTTGTTTTTTCAGGTTTAATGCCAGGAGAAGGATCTATGTTCATAGTACTTGGCGCACGAAACGCTTTACTATAGAGCGCTTTAATATGGAATTTGCCAATAACTTTTGTTGCACCAAACCGAGGAACAAAACCGGCATCATATAAACTATTGATATTATATCTAAGTCCGGCAGTTAGATTTACAAAACGATTGGTTGTTAATGCCTGAACAAAAAGAGCAATGTTTTTGTAATACATTTTGGAAGTATTGGTAGATGTAAATACTTCGTTGTCTATGTTGTTTGTCGAACGGTCGGTATATAACTCAGCGCCAAAATTTATGTTGAGTTTTTCAACCGGGTCATAAGATGTAAGTAGCGATGCCTGGTATCTTTCGTTAGTAATATTAAAAGGTGTGCCATCAGCCCGTTCAGGATCGGTTTGAATATATTGCCACGGAAGGTGTTTTTTATAGTTGACTCTTGGAATGATTTTGAGTTTCGCACTAAGAACAAATTCATCTTTGATTTCTAAAAAATAGCTATCAAAGTTTAGGTTAATGGGTTTTGATAGTATCTGCTGATATTCATCGCGGGTTTCGGTATGGTACCAATCTGCAATCGCTTTTATTTTTAAATTTTTATATCCGATTTTTAAATTCAAAAATCCATTATTCAATTTTGAACTATTACTCATGTCATAACTTGAACCAAAAGCATCCGTGTACACTCCATCGCTTCGTTTACTTTGTATTCCCGATGCACTTATGGCGACTGAAAGGTTATTAATGTTTTCACCTGCTTCAATCGTAAAACCGCGATGTCCGAATGTATTAGCTGTTTGTCCATAAAGTCCTGAAACTTTGATGCCATTAATATCAGTTGCATCGTTTGTAATTATGTTGATAACGGCATATTCTGCATTGCCACCATAAATTGCAGAACCGGGGCCACGAATAATTTCAATATGTTTAATGTTTTCAATAGGGTAGTGATTTCCGAGTTGTATGGTAGAATATAAGCCCTCATTCATTTCCTGTCCATCAATCAGCAATAATACCTTGCCTTCATGGGCCCAATTTCCTCTTACACCAAGGCCAACTACTCCTTCAACATCGCAGGCAAAATCAAAACCAGGGACAAGTCGTAATACATCCATTAAATCACGTGCACCGGTTTCTTTAATTTCTTTGGCACTGATGTAACTAACTATACCGGGCGATTCTCTGGTAGTGAGTTCTTTTATTGAGGCTACTGAGATTTTGATATTCATCAAATCTTCCAATGACAATGCATCATAGTTGATGGTGTCATTTTGTGCATTGGTTAATTGATTTGCAAAAACCAACAGTATGCACATTCGATAAAGAATGTATTTTTTCAAGATAATAAGCTTATTCATCCTTTATACGTAAATTGACGAATGAGTTACACTTAAAGAATAATAAACATAAAAAAAGGTGCTCTATTGAGAGCACCTTTAAAAGCAAATAAGGTTATTAAATTTTATTCACGAATTAACATTACTGCACCTTTTATTTGAAAATCTTTAACTCTTAATATATATAAGTAAGTTCCTTCAGGTTCTTTGGCCCCTGTTGTTTTATTTTTTCCGTTCCAACATTTATTAGTCGCATCAGATTCGAATACAAGTTTACCCCATCGGTTAAACACTTTCAATTCGCTGCATTCGTCAAACGCACCCTCTTTACCTAAACGGAAACAATCATTGATTTTATCTTCGTTTGGTGTAAATACATTTGGTGCCTTGTCAAGGTAATCGGACAAAGATTGAACAGGATTTGCCTTCGTCATAGTATCGCTACATTGATTATTGTATGCAATTAAAACGATATTTCCTCCCTGACTAAAGTTATATAAGTGTGTTGGGTTGGCTTCAGTAGAGGTTGTGCCATCGCCAAAATCCCAGAAATAACTTAAAGCATTGGTGCTTGTGTTAAGAAACACAACCTCAACTCCATTGCAAGTTGCGCCTTTACTTAAAACACTGTCAATTGTAAATATAGCATTGGGCTGTGCATTTACATCAACGCTTACAGTATCATCATCGGTGCATCCATTAGCATCCGTTACAACTACAGAATAAACTGTTGGAGAATTTGGACTGGCAGTTGGCGACTGTGTATTTGCATTGGCTAGCGAAGCTGCGGGGGTCCAGGTATAGCTGCTAAATCCGCCATTTGCATTAAGCTGAACCGATCCACCATCACAAATTTGACCACCGGTGCCGGCATCGGCCACAGGCAATGAATTAACAAATACCGTAACAGTATCGCTTGAACTACAATTATTGTTATCGGTAACCACCACCGAATAAAGTGTAGTAATAGTTGGAGTTGCGACAGGATTTGAAATGCTGCTATTGCTTAATCCGGTAGAAGGTGTCCAGGAATAGGTGTAGCTAGCGCTACCTGTCGCAGTTGCTTGAAGTGTAGTGCTATTACCATCACAAACAGCCGTGGTTGCACCAGCATCTGTAACAGGAAGATTGTTTACATTGACAGTAATATTATTGGTTTGCTTGCAACTGTTTGCATCGGTAACCAATACAGTATATGTTGTAGATGATGATGGGTTTGCCAGAGGATTGCTAATTCCGGCATTACTTAATCCAATTGAAGGCGACCAACTATAAACTGTTCCTCCAGTTGCAAGTAGTTGTGTGGTATCGCCATTACAAATGGCAGGAGGGGTGGCAGTTAATGCCACAATTGGTAATGCATTCACAGTAATTGTTTTTGCAACAGGAGTTCCCGTGCAATTAAAGCTATTGGTTTCGCTAACTGAAACCGAATAACTACCACTTGTATTCCATACTACACTAATACTATTGGTTCCATTTCCACTGACTATAGATCCATTTTGAACAGTCCATTGATAAGTGTTGGATGATACATTAGTAACACTATAAGTTATTGTATCAAAAACACAAATGGAGTTTGACCCAGCCATAGAGGAGGTGACCGGTATTGGATTAATAGTAACCGCAATACTATCTGATGTTCCAAAACAAACATTGGTTAATGTAGTACTTGTTTCATCGTACCACAAATAAACAGTTGTTGGGCCAGTGGCTGTCCAATTAACTGTAGCAGTTCCGTTAGTGTCAGGATTAACACTTGTGATGGTTCCTCCCGAGATTTGCCATTGATAAGAGGAACCCGGGGTTTGCAAGGTGTTATAAACGATTCCTTGTGCCTGATTGGCGCAAAGTACTTGTGGGCCGGTGGCAGCAACTGGTGTGAGCACCGGGTTTATTGTAACAGGTAATATTACAGGATGGCTTTGGCAACCTTGATCGGTTGTTTCGATAACAGTAACACTTCCTGAACCGGCATTTGGCCAGTCAACTAATGCCGAGTCGGTACCTTGACCATTTGTTAATGTTCCATTATTTATTGTCCATTGGTAAGTAGATGTG
The DNA here is from genome assembly GCA_031409815.1 of Bacteroidota bacterium. Taxonomy (GTDB): domain Bacteria; phylum Bacteroidota; class Bacteroidia; order AKYH767-A; family OLB10; genus JANLUX01. The sequence goes on along the minus strand of JANNXV010000117.1, from coordinate 6,486 downwards.
TTTACCGGATTATTAACCCAGTAACTAACGCCAACAACACCCGGACAAAGTGATGCTGTTCCGGTTAAACTATCTAATGTAGCTGCAGGACTTACCACAATTATTAATGTGTCGTTATCCTCACAAGTATTTGCATCCACACCTTGTAACACATATGTGGTTGAAGCCGATGGCGATACCTGAATACTTGTTCCTATACCAATAGCTGTAGGATTGCCTGATATAAACCATGTGTAAGTATTGGCACCGTTAGCACTCATTGATAATGTATCGCCAACACAAATGGTATCATTCAACGCGGCTATTGTTACTGTTGGCAGTTGATTAACAGTAACTGAAACAGTGTCTTTATTTTCACAAGTTGCAGAACTGGTGCCGGTAACAATGTATGAAGCTGTTAATATAGGAGAAACGTTTATTGAAGCGCCTGTTCCAATACTAACAGTTGGATTGCTGAGTGTTGCCCAATTATAGGTTGATGCACCTGATCCTGTTAAGGATGCGCTTGTTCCGGCACAAATTGCTGCAGGGGTGCTTGTTGCCTGAACATTTGGTAACGCATTTACAAAAAGTTTAGTGCTATCGGAGGTAGAACATCCATTAAGAGTAGTTGTTACAAGATACGATAGTGTATCAACTGTCGGTCCTGGATTTGTAACTACTAAAGTTGGATTTGAAATGGTGCTACTACTTAATAATGATGAAGGGGTCCACAAATAAGTGTAGCCTGCAGTAGTAGAAGTACCTAATGTGGCGGTATCACCATCGCAAAGAGATTGAGTAGCAGGCCCGGCTTGAGAAGTAGGAACAGGTTTAACGAAGGCCGATATCGTATCCTTATCAATACATCCAAACCAACTCACAGTAAGAATAATATCTGAAGTGTCAACTTGTGTAGTAGCATTGGTTAAGGTAAGATTTGGATTTGCACCTGTAGCTGGTAGGATGCCAGTTGAAGGCAACCAGTTATAACTGTAACCATTTACTGAAGCAGATCCAATTGCAACGGTTTGCCCCGAACAGAATGTAACATCGCTACCGGCAACTGCTGTTGGAACCGGGCTTGATACAATTTGAACCGTATCGGAAGTAATACAACCATTTAATGTAGTTGTAACATAATACTGTAATGTATCAGGAATGGTGTCAGTATTTGTAAGCGTTAATGTAGGATTAGAAATATTAACATTACTTAAACCTGTAGCAGGAGCCCACACATAAGTATAACCTGCGGTTGAAGAAGTACCTAATGTGGAGGGTATGTTTGAACACAATAGCGAATTACTTCCGGCATTTGATAAGGGCAAGGGTTTAATATTTACCGCGACCGAATCTGTATCCTTACAACCAAACCAAGTTGTTATTAACGAATAGTTAATAGTACTAAGCGTTTGTGTGGCATTGGTTGCATTTACCGTAGGATTAGAAACAGTGTTACTACTTAAATCACTTGCAGGTGTCCATGCATAGGTATAGCCACTTATAAGTGGTGCTCCGATAACCGCATTTTGACCTGAACAATAAGTAACATCGCTGCCTGCATCTGCACTCGGTTTTGGAACAATCACAACTCTTACAGTGTCAGTATCTCTACAGCCTACACCTAATTGTACAATTACTGAATAATAAAATGTATCAATTGACGAGGTGTTGTTGGTAAGTGTGAGTTGCGGATTTGCAATGGAATTGTTACTCAAACCAATAACCGGACTCCATGAATAGGTATATCCTGCTGTTGGTATAGTGCCTAGTTGAGCAGGAGCACCTGAACAAGTGATGGCATTATTGCCCGCATTTGCAGTTGGTATTGCACTAACTGTTACCAAAACTGTATCCTTATTTTCGCAACCATTAGCATTGGTGGTCAGAATATAATTCGTAGCTTGAGCAGTTGACAAAGTAACAGTTGGATTGGACACCGTTGAACTGCTTAAACCTGTTGTTGGGCTCCATGAATAAGTGACACCACCAGTTGGAGCAACTCCTAAAGATGCTGAACCGCCTGCACAGAATGTTACAGGAGAACCTGCATCGGCTGCAGGCACAGGTTTTACAAATACATTTTTAGTAAGGGTATCGGAACTGCAACCAAAAGGACTTAACATTACGGCTGACACCGATGCGTTTCCTGTTCCGTTAAAATCTACTGTTATAGAATGTGTGTTAGTACCCGAAACTTGTGTGCCACCATTTATGACCCAGCTAAAGGTATAACCGGCTTGTAAAGGAACACTAAAGGGAACACCTGTAATTTCATTGGCACATAAGGTATCATTACCTGACATGGAAACAGGTTTTGGAGTATTAATTACGTTGATCGTATACACCACGTTAGTGGTTTTTGCAGGGCATCCATTGTCATTTACAATTATACTAAATTGATAGGGCGTACTTCGACCTTGATTACATCCGGTACTCCAACAGAATTGTGTACTAATTGTTGAATCGCCAGCCACATCAGTTATCGTAGCTGTAGGATTGGTTACCGAGCTATTGAAAACATCGCCCGAATGTGTTAGATATAAACTATCACCATTGGGATCAGTAAAATTGGTGTTAAAGCAAAGACTCTGCCCTTCAAATAGAGTATAAGTTGTTTGACCACTTCCACCTCCAGAAGCAAGTTGTGGAGCAGGGTTTATGGGGCAAACAATAACTATGATTTGCAAATCTCTTCGGGTTATTCCAATCAACACACCATTACGATACTCGCGAATTTCAACCGCTACCACATAATATCCCTGACTATTGGCGTAATAAGAAGTTAAACCTGATGTGGTATCTATGGTAGCAGACGTGCCTGTTCCAAACGGTTGGGTTACACTATAACCTCCGGGTGAAGCATAAGTTACACTGGGGATTGGCCAGTTATAAACAGCAGGTGGATTTGGGCTTGGGTTACCACCACTTGCAATTCCATTATAAGGAACAACAAAATTATATACTAATAAATCACCATCGGGGTCATAAGCGGTATTTAATATACTCACGGTATCATCTTGGCAAACAAATGGCACAGGTGCAGCGGCAAAGGTTGGCGAGCTATTTATGATACTGGTAGGAGGCATAAATGCATAATAAGCCTGCGCAGCGTTGGATGGATTGTCTAAATTGGCAATGTTATTATTACGACAGCATCGGTCAGAAATCAAATGATAACCGCCTATAGTAGCCGGAACACTTATGGTGGTTTGATATACCCCTTCTTCTACACATACTACTGTAGTAAAGTTACAAGAGGTATCGGAGCTTGGTGGGGTAATAAACTGTTGGCTGATCAATGGCATAGTGGTGCTACTCACCAAGTTTTTATCGGCTCCGGGATTTAAAGTATCTTCTTCATAAATACCTAAATCCATATTATTAGGCAACTGAGAACTTCCCGATGCGCAATAACGATAGAGCTTAAGGGTAACCTCATAATTGTAATTGCTACCTGTTTGACCTAAGTAGGTATAAGTTAAGTTTCCGCCCATAAGGTGAGTGGCATTTGCATTATAGGCACTGAGTAGGCAGCTGAATAATGCAATTAAATAGAGATAATGGTTTTTCATTGTATGTTTTGTTGTTTGTGTTTGGCTTATTTGTGATTGTTACTACTAACAGTTGTTCTTTTGAAATTACTCAATTTGTTTTTGCCCAAAATTACTCAACCTAATAATTTGTTATTAACAATCTCGCAAAGTAAGCTATTAAAAATCAATAAATAAAACCTGCTACAATTGTTAATTAACTTCCCTACATTGGCGGACGTAAATTGCACTCAAAGGGTTGCATGGGGTAGTTTTTTTTACAATAAAAACACTCATCGAAATAATTTCAATGGTTATAAACTAATAAAGCTTCCTTTTTTTAAAGATTACGGGTTTAAAGCTTCGTATTAATAAAAAAGTTTATAATAAACAGATCCCTTTATTAGAGGAGTTAGCGAACAGCAAAATATTATAGCTCAAACTATTTTAACCACCCGCACAGCCGTACCATAAGCCAATACTTCTGTTACACCGGTCATCACATCGTTAGCATCATAACGCATATTTATAATAGCGTTGGCACCCAAGTGCGCTGCATGTTGTTGCATTTCAACAAAAGCATCCGCACGAGCCTGCTCACAAAGTTCCTTATAAATAGAGATGTTGCCTCCAAAGATAGTTTGCAGTCCGCCCACAAAATTGCCGACAATACTTCGCGAACGCACCGTAATACCTCTCACTACGCCAAGGGTTTCAGTTATCTTATAACCATCGAGGTTAAAGGATGTGGTAATCATTTTAGGATCCATATTGTTAAGGTTTTAGGGTTTATTGTTCGTTGTCAATGGTTCATTCGTTGTGGGTAAGCAACCTCGAATTATAAATCATAAACTATAAACTAAGTTCCGCATAAATCACTTCGAGCAACGTTTGACCAACCGCCTTAAGTGTGTTACTGTCTATCTTATCTATGGTGTCGCCATGGGTATGCCAGTATTGCCAGAATTTAGAAGGACTGTTATTATCGTAATGAATAATATCAATGCACTTAATCTTGGCAATGGTGTTTACATAAGTATGGTCGTCAATAATGCCACGTGTTTCCTGATAAACAAAATAATCGGAATATCCTTTGGATGCCGCAATGCGCCACACTTTATCAACCACATCACCCGCAAATTGCATACTGCTGCCTTCTTTGGTAAATGTGGCCCGCTCGGCACCTACCATGTCTAACAATATTCCATATTGGGCGGTATAGCCCTGCACATGTGGGTTCTTAGCCCAATACTGTGTTCCCAATGCATACGAATCTTCGTTATCCGAATTGCCATAATCTTCCATATCGAAAAATATAATATCGATACCAATGTTGGGCTGAGCCAGATGCAGTTGACGTGCGATTTCTAACAACACTCCCACACCGCTGGCACCATCGTTGGCACCATCAATGGGTTTATCTTTATCAACCGTGTCCTGATCAGCCCACGGGCGTGAATCCCAGTGAGAGCACAGCATAATGCGGTTGTTTAATTGCGGATTAAAGGAACCAATCAGGTTGCGGTTGTCTAAAACTTTACCATCATATGCTCTGATTGGTGTTCGTTGTTCAATAACGGTATCACAAAACTCACGTAGTTTCATTGCCAGGTAATCACCACACTTTGTATGCGCAGCACTGTTTGGAGTACGCGGGCCAAAATCAACCTGTGCTTTAACAAACACATAAGCCGAATCAGCATTAAACGATGGAGCAGGTATGGCAGGCTTTGCCGGAGTATTGTTTTGCGATTGATCGGAATTGGATTGTTGATTGCAAGAAGTGCAACCAACAAATAAAAATATCAACAGGAAATAAAAACACCCCTTCAAGGGTTCCAAACCCTTGAAGGGGTGGTATGAATTAATTTTTACTCCACGTTGTCCCATTCTTTTCATCCTTAATCGCAAAGTTTATTTTGGTTAACTCATCACGTATCTTATCTGATGTTGCAAAGTCCTTTTTAGCTTTCGATTCGTTACGTATGTTAATCAACAACTGCATCAGGTTATCCACATCATTTGAATCGTGTTTTACATCTGCCTGTAATCCCAATATATCGAACACAAAAAGTTGCATCACTTCCTGCAATAGTTTTTTGTCGTCAGCAGTAATGGTTTCACTGCCTGCATAAACCGAATTGATAAAACGAGCTGCATCAAACAAATGTGAGATAGCAATGGCATTGTTCAAATCATCATTCATTGCATCGTACACTTTTTGTTGCAATGCTTTTATATCCATGCTTGAACTGGTACCGGTATTTAGTTTGTCAATCAACTCAACTGCAGCTAACAAACGGTTCATGCCTTTTTCGGCAGCCTGCAATCCTTCATTACTAAAATCCAATGTGCTGCGATAATGTGCCTGCAATATAAAAAAGCGGATGGTCATTGGGCTGTAAGCCTGAGCAAGCAATTTGTGTTTGCCGGTAAACAACTCTTCCAAATTAATAAAGTTGCCGAGCGACTTACCCATCTTTTGTCCGTTAATGGTTATCATATTATTGTGCATCCAGTAACGCACAGGTGCATGTCCGCAACTTCCTTTTGATTGTGCAATTTCACTTTCGTGATGAGGGAAAAGCAAATCCATTCCTCCACCGTGTATATCAAAAGTTTCGCCCAAATATTTTTTGCTCATGGCCGAACACTCTATATGCCATCCCGGAAAACCATCGCTCCATGGCGAAGGCCAGCGCATAATGTGTTCGGGTTGTGCTTTTTTCCACAAGGCAAAATCAGGGGCATTTCGTTTTTCATCCTGCCCTTCCAGTACTCTGCGCTCGCCACCGGCACCTGCAATTAATTCTTCCACCACACGGCCGCTCAATTCTCCGTAAGGATGTTTTTTACTGTATCCCAGCACATCAAAATACACGGAGCCGTTTGATTCATAAGCATAACCATTTTTAATAATCTGCTCAATCATTTCAATTTGTTCAATAATATGTCCTGATGCACGAGGCTCAAT
>JANNXV010000116.1:0-5272 GCA_031409815.1 Bacteroidota bacterium | reverse complement strand
CGGTTTTAGCTCCTGTCTTTAGCTCCGCTGTTGTTACTTCCGCTATACATGTTGATGGCGACCGGCAAGGCCATGTAGTGATTGTGTTTGATGAAACAAGTACGTTAAATTATATTAATTATAGCTGTGGTGATATTGATATGGCCTCCGCAGGCGATCCGCTAAGCATTGATGCGGCATCTCAAAACATTGATTTAGCTTCTGCGTTTCCCACCCATAGCAATATATTCGTTTCACATCCCGATGTTTCCATTGTGGCTATTGATCCTGAATCGAGCAGAGATGGTGCTATCGTTTGTTTTTAGATGGCAGAAGTAAGTGTACTAGGTGTAAATTTTGCCAGCGGCTTAGGCTGGTATTTTAACGCTATGTATAACGACACCACGCATTTAAATAGGACAACTCAAATTAGTGTTACAATTTCACCTCAACCTTATAACGAGCAATTTTTATATGAAGCGGCATTGAGTACTAATACAATTACAAAAACTGCCATTAGCCATACCGAAAGGCATGGCAGCAATTATAAATTTCAACCGCAGGTAGCATGGTCTGAAGATGGGGGATCCAAAAACTTAATACGTGCCGCTATGACCTATTGGGATGGTTTTGCATCAGGTTTTACAAATACCTTGAATATTGATTTAACCAATTTTGGTGGAGGGTATGTGATTGATCAGGACACCAATTTAAACCCTGCAATAATTAGCTCGATGAGCGATGATAAAACAATAGTTGCATGGGATTATACTGAGCAGGTTGCTACTTGTGTTGATAATGCAGTGGAACCACTTGCTTTTGAAGTGGATTATTCCAACGATGCTACCAATCCTATTTTTGCGCCCTCTACCGGCTATCTTGGTGTGGGTGAGGTTGCCTTAGGTTCTGGTACATTATATCCTTTAGATACATTAACTTCCATCTCTTTGGCTGGCAAACAAAGTACCGATATCTTGTATTTTTTTTATGATTTTTCGGATGGCAATGTTTATTCCAAACATGCTGCACCCAATGCCTCCACTTTGAAACAGCAGGCAGCTGATAAAAACGAAGAAGCCATAATTAGCCCGAACCCGGTAAACACACAGTTGCAACTTCATTTGCCAGATGCTGAAAGCACTTATTATCTATCGCTGTTTGATATCAGCGGTAAACTAATATTGCAAACATCCGGAAATGCCATAGCTTTACAAGTACAATTGAGAAAAAGCATTTTGCAAATGGAAGCAGGCAGCTATGTATTAAAGGTTGAAAACAGCAGTTTCAACCAAAATCAATTAATTATAAAATAAATAATCAAAAGTAGGTGCTGTATTTACAGCACCTACTTTTAAATTAACTTTATGATGAAAAAGATACTAATTACCTCGTTTGTTTTTATTTTATTTTTTACCAATATATCGGCACAATATATAATAACAAAACTTTGGGACAAAACTTTGGGAGGGGACGGAATGGAATCTGTAAGTCTTTCAAATAATGGTTTAATGTCTTTCAACTACAATATTGATATTAGCATTAAAATAAGATTATTACCCAATGGCAATATTTTAATCACTGGAAATTCTAATTCCGGTATAAGTGGTGACAAAACACAACTAAATTGGGTTTTTGGTGCTACAGATATATGGTTAGTTACTATTGACAGCACTACTGGGCAAAAGCTTGCCGATTATCGAATTGGCGGTGTCGACTTAGGATTCGATTATCCTGCAGATTTTGAAATTTTGTCTTCGGGTAATTATTTTCTAACCATTGGATCTAGCGCATCGGGGGTAACAGGTAATTATTCGGTTCCATTCATTCCTATAGTTACTAATGGTGTGCGTCATGTCCGTTACCTTTTATTAGATAGTGCGTTTAATAAAATATGGGAGCGGGTAATTCAGGGTAGTCCCGGTAGTCAATTACCAACCCGTATGATTTGGCTCAATAACAAGTACTATATACTTTTTAACGGAAGTTTTCTAAACGCTACTGAACTTTCAGACACATTATGTGATGGAGAAAATTATGGCCATCAAATTGGCTTAGGTGTTTATGATAGTTCGGGTACCATTGCATGGGATCATCTTTACGGTGGTAGTCGTTATTCAGGCTATAATTGGGCGCATGATATTATACCGAGGGAAAACAATCAATACATCATATCTGGTATTACTTCTGATACTATTTCCGGTTGCGAAATGACGGATAGCTCGGCAGGACGGAGTGATGTATCAGTTTTTAGAATCGATAGCATTGGCAATGTTCTATGGCAACGCAGCTATGGTGGTACCGGCACCGAGGACTATCGCAGCAAATTATTACCCACCAACGATGGTAATTATGTGTTTGCTGCGGTAAGCAACTCGCCACAGGGTGGAGAAATAAGTCAGCCCAATCCTACACAATCATACCCTAATACAGATAGTTTATCATTATGGATAGTAAAGATAAACCCCAATGGAGGAATAATATGGGATAAACGATATGGAGGTTGCTACAGCACTGCAAGTTATTGTACAGCCATCAATACACAGGATGGGGGATTTTTAATTGGTACTACTATTGGTCAAACTAATGTAAATGCTTTTATTAGTGTATCGTGGCAGGACTCTGTACCCGGCTGCGATGTAAGCGAATATGGCAGGGGGCTGGCAGATTACTGGGTACTAAAATTAGACAGTGCCGGCAACAAGCAATGGGACAAACGCTGGGGAGGCAGCGAGCGTGATGGCTTGTGCGATTTAATGCAATTAGGTGATGGCAGTTACCTTGCAGCAGGTATGAGCTACAGCAGCACTAGCGGGGATAAAACGGAGATGAACAGGGATACCAGTCATGTTATTATTTCAGGCATCAATACTCCTGCTACAATGGATTATTGGGTAGTGCGTTTCAGAGCGGATAAAGTGGTGGGTATTGGTGAGTTGGCGGCAGGCAGTTGGCAGTTGTCAATTAGCCCCAATCCTGCTTCAAGTATTTGTACTATCACACTCAATAGCACTTCAACACTCCAACACCTCAACACTTTAACACTCACTTTATACGATATAACCGGCAGGGCATTATTGCAACAACCTTTTAATGCAAAAGCAAATTTAGATGTCAGCAAATTTTCGAAAGGAGTTTATATTGTGGAAGTGAGGAATAAGGATGGACATAGTGTAAAGGGGAAATTGGTTAAAGAATGAAGAATTCAGTCCCGATTTATCGGGATAAGAATGAAGAATTGAAAAAATTTCCTCGTTAGTTGTGGCTCAGTAAGAAAAAATATGAAAACAAATTTGGTATTACTGTTGCTTGCCGGTGGAAGGAACACCGGCCTTTAGATTTGCAAACAGCAATTAAAGAACTATATAATTGTTGTTGTAAATTTCTTTTTGCTTCTTTTTCTTTGTTAATAAATGCTAAATCTGTTAATAACTAAAACCACCGGCAGCAGTGCACTATAACACCGGCAAAGCATTAGGCTTATCCCTTGATTGAGACTGCTGTCGGTTCATTGTTAAATTGCTTCAAATGGAAATTCGGATACCGATCAATTAGTAAGGTTTTAAAGAGTTTAACAATACGGTTTTAATTATCAACGTAAAACTAATAGTAGAATGGAAAACAAATTTATTGTAGGAATTGATGTGTCAAAATTGGTGCTGGATGCAGTTTTGATAATCACTGATGAACGGGACAACATTCATCACATCCAGGTGAGTAATGAAACAAAAGGCTTGTCAGAGTTATTAAAATGGCTGAAGAAGTTTAAAGATTTTGATTTGAACAGCACCCTGTTTTGCATGGAACATACAGGCCTTTACAATTATCCATTGCTTACGTTCTTGTCGCATCATGAATGCCGCATATGGTTGGAAAACCCTGTACAGATAAAAAAATCGTTAGGGATTCAACGTGGCAAGAATGATAAAATTGATGCGAAAAGAATTGCATTATACGCATTGAAGAACATGGATGAATCAAAGTTGTGGACACCTGCAAGGGAAGAGGTTAATAAAATAAAACACTTAACAGCTTTGCGTGAACGACTGGTGGAATCCAAAAAAAGATTAATGGTCCCAGTGGAGGAGTTTAAACAATGTGGTGACAAGGCAATGGCCCGGATGCTTGAAAAGTCAATGTCGCACGCAATGAAAGGCATTGATAAAGATATAGAGCAAACAGAAAAGAAAATCAAAGAGGTGATTGATTCGGACGACCATCTTAAGAAACTCTTCAAGTTGGTTAGCTCGGTGGTTGGAGTTGGATTTGTATCAGCAATTAATCTGCTTATTTACACCAATGAATTTACTTTGTTTGATGATTCAAAAAGTTTTGCCTGTTATTGCGGGATAGCACCTTTTGAACATCGTTCAGGCAGCAGCGTGAGAGGCAGAACAAAAGTGTCGCACATGGCCAACAAGAAAATGAAAACACTCTTGCACATGGGATCATTAACAGCTGTAAAGTACGATGCAGAATTAAAACAATATTATGAACGAAAAATTGAAGAAGGAAAAAATAAAATGAGCGTGTTGAATGCAATAAGAAATAAACTGGTGCATAGAATTTTTGCAGTAGTTAAAAGAGGTTTAGTCTATGTTAAAAAAAATATCGAAAATGAATTGGTTTTATCATAGAAATCAAGGGCGAAAATTGCAAACAGGTTTGCAGATAATGGAAGGAAGGGAAATAGGAGGAACAAAAGACGGGAACAGCCATAAATTGGAAACTATGACAAAGTTTAGAACCTTGTCATAGTTGTTGTATTGTTTAATTCTGATTCCAATGGATAATATTAAACATCCTTTTCCAACGAATTTTATTTAAGAAACTTCCATTGGTATCCCACGACATCCAAATGAATACCGCTTTTCCTACAATATGATCTTCGGGCACAAAACCCCAGAAACGCGAATCGAGCGAATTGTTTCTATTGTCACCCATCATAAAATAATAATCCATTTTAAAAGTATAGGTTGTTGTTTCTTTATCATTAATAAAAATTTTGCCATCGCGCTCTTCTAATTTGTTGCCTTCATATTTAGTAATAGCTCGATTATAAATTTTAAGGTTTGTGGCTGTTAATGGAATGGTTGCACCTTTTTTAGGAATATAAAGCGGTCCAAAATTATCCAGATTCCATTTCAGCATTTCATCACCCGGAAATATTTCGGGCATCCATTGGTTTTTTGGTGTTATGTATTTTTCTACTGAAATTATACCGGGCATTCTTCTTATTTTCTTGGCCTGGGTTTCAGTCATCATAATCATATTTTGCTTGAAATATCTGAGGTCG
>JANNXV010000115.1:0-10627 GCA_031409815.1 Bacteroidota bacterium | reverse complement strand
GTTCGGCTCCAATCAAATTATTGGATTTTCCGTTTGCTGGGGGTGGATAATAAGGGAATATACAAGGAATGCGGGTTACTATCGCCATATCAGATGCGATACATCCATTGGATGGGTCAGTAACTGTTAAAACAAAAGTTCCATCACCATTGATAACAGGTGATGCATTGTTTGAACCAGAAACAAATGTTCCATTATCTGGGCTGGCCCAACTGAATTGAGCATTTAATGTAGTTGATGAACCATTTAATGATGTGGTAGGTGCTGAACAAGTTATTTGTCCGTCAGACCCTGCATTAACATTTGGTAACGCATTTACAACAATTGTGCTATTCGCAGAATTAGTGCATCCGTTTGCATTAGTAAAAGAATAGGTTATCACTTTTGAACCAACACCTGCAGTTGAAGGATTAAATGTAGATCCTGATACACCAGATCCACTAAATGTTCCTCCTGCCGGAGATCCAATTAAATTAATTGGTGATGCATCAATACATAAAGCATTATAACTTCCTGCACTAACTGTAGGTTTAGCATTTACAACAATTGTGCTATTAGCAGAGTTTGAACATCCGTTTGCATTTGTTAAGGAGTAAGTAATCACTTTTGAACCAACACCTGCAGTTGCAGGATTAAATGTAGATCCTGATACACCAGATCCGCTAAATGTACCTCCTGCCGGAGATCCAATTAAATTAATTGGTGATGCATCAATACATAAAGCATTATAACTTCCTGCCGAAACGGAAGGCAACGCATTAACAGTAACATTTACCTGGTCGGAACTTGAACAACCGACCGAGGTAGAAACTGTGACAGTATAAACAGTAGTTCCGGCAGTTGATAAGGTAACTGTTGGATTTGAGACTGTGCTACTACTTAATCCTGTTGAAGGTGACCAGCTATAAGTTTGTCCTCCTACTGATGAAGTTCCCAAGACTGCATTGCCACCCGCACAAAATGATCTATCAACACCAGCACTTGCGGTTGGAGGTGTGCATTGGCTAAATGGAGCATAAACCACTGTTACTCCACTTTGAATATTTACTTGCGTTCCACTCCAAAGTGCCCCCGTTACTTCACTATTTCCAGTTCCTGAACCTACGTTTATTGCTGCATATGGAGCCCAAACAGTTCCTAACCATTTTGAACTCACAGCGCCTGTTGAACCATTGGCTAAATCGAAAGCATATTTTTTTGAACCGGTTCCTGTGCCATGTACCTCTGTAAATATTTTTGAAGCACTGCCCCCATTAATGGTGCTTACTCCCATTTTTCCAAGGGTTAAATTATTATGAACATATATTAGAAACACCCCTGTTGTTGAGTTTTGAAAATTGAATTGAAAATAATTGGTGCTGCCACTATTATTAATCAAATCGAAAACATATACACCGGGACCATTAAATGTCAATGTTTGACCACCTGAAAGCTTAATGTCATCATACGCACCAGGCGTGATGGTTTGAGTTGTTGTTATATCAGGCAAATTTGGATATGGAGGAAAGTTAGTAATTGCTGGTAGCGATGGGAAAGTTGGTAGCGTTGGAGTGCCAATTACATTTCCACCTGATGGTGCTGGTCCTGAATAAGTGGTTCCTGCAGGACGGGTAACTTTTCCAGACACGGTGCCTCCTCCAATAACAACGTTGCCATTTACATCAACGTTTCCGCTGATATTGGCACTGGAACCAACAGAAAGTATGGTTCCGGTAACGGAAGTATTGTTGGCAGCAGTAATTTTACCTCCAACAACATTGCTATTAGCGAGGGTTACTTTTCGCTGAGAATAAATATTGGCATTAATATTTGCATTGCCAGTTGATTGTACCAATACCGAACTGCCAACTGATCCATTGGTGATAGTGTTTGACGAACTAAGAAAGACACCATATCCTGGTGATGAAGGATTGGTAGTCCCTGTTCCGCCAGACCCTGAAAACAATACGAAGACAGACATTTGAAGTTGTTGAGAATAAGCAATATTTACAACAAGAAATAATGAGATAACTACTGCTAGTGCTTTTACGCTAACTAATTTGATAGTGGGGGTTTTCATGATAATAATTATTTGATTAAGTAATTTGGTTAAGTTCACCAAAGGTATACACTAATATTTAATTTACAATGACTTTTTTATGTTTTTATCCAAGTTGCAAAGTTTAAGAAAAAACAAAGCTTCTACAGTGTTTTTTACGTGAACAGTCAAATTTTAGTGTCTATTCTAATGATTTGTATTATTTAAATTCCGAAAGAGTTTAATAATTGCAAAAGAATTTGGCTTGTTTTGATTTATTTTGTTTCTTGCAACACCATTAATTAATAGCGAGTAAATATCTCGCCCAAACCATTTTAGTTCTTACCATCTAATTAACCAATTTATGAAAAAAAACCAAGTCTTGTTTCTGTTGTTTTGGATACACTATATTTCACAAAGTGTAAATGCACAATGCCCTGCACCTGTATTTGAATCAGTATCACCCATAACGGTAGCGTGTGATGCCTCTGTATCACCACAAATAATTACGTATGATAACGGTGAAACAGGAGTGTGCCAAAGCACCGGAAGTGTAAGTTCAACGTTTTCAGATAACCCGCCCGGCATGTGTGGGGGTACAATACAAGAAATATGGACCGTAACCGATGCTTTCAATAATACCATTACAACTCAAAGGTCAGTAACATTTTTACCTGCACCAGTACCCATTTTATCAGCCCAAGGCGATAGAACCATCGCATGTGGTCAATTAACACCTGCATACACTGTATCCTGGACAAACGGGGCGACAGGCAATTGTGCATTTACGGGATCGCATACAACTCCTGCACACTACTTTGGTTATAATGGTTTTTCGACTATAAGGTGTGATACTAATGAATTGCAAGGCTATTCTGTTTTTTATTGTGGCACTACTTATTCCAAACAACGAACAGTGCATATCGGATCTTTTGTAGCTCCTGCATGTCCGGATACAAATAGTCCATATGCATTAACTTATACTAACTGCAACTGTTCTTTTAATTCCAACGGCACCGTTGATTATGCCGTATTTCCTGACACAGTACCATCCACACATTCATGCTGCCTAGATGGGTTGGGTCTTCGAATTCATACCAACCCAAGTACCGGTTTGCCCGATATTATTAGATCCGGTGCCGGTTGCGGTGATGGGATTGCACTTCAGTTTTGTGATGGAATTTTTCGTCAGTACATTCCCTGGCCTAATCCTGTTGATGTAAAAATCTACCAGACTGATATTACCGCAGGCACTCCTGAGTTTTTATCGGAGATGGGTGGTCATACTTCTACCTTCTACGCATTTGGACCTGCTGGTCATCAAATACATCTACGCGCAGTTGGGTCGCACCCCACATTTCTATCAACACTTGATCTTACTATTCCCAGTGGTAATCCGGTACGATGTAATCTCTCGATAGAGGCTACTGGTCAAAGCAATGTAAACTCGGGTTGTGATAATTTTATTTCTGCTTACTTAACCAATCATTCAGGCAATCAGGCAGACTGTCCCAGTTCAGTTACCATTAATGCTTGCGGACAAACATTTAACTATATAGGCAATAGCATTGGTGGTTCCTATACGGCTCCATCAGGTACATCATGTACAATAAGCGGTTCTTATATATGCATGGGGCAAACGTGTCCGCTCGCACCTGTAACTATACCAGCACCTATTCAAAACGCTACTTGCGATGATTTGTTTACTAATGCCAACATCGTTCAAAACATTTCAGCTATAGGAAGCAGTGATGGCAAAATTTATGTAAATGCCTATACCCAAAGCTGTATTAATAACCCAATAAGTGTTCAGTTCTATCGTGATGAAAGCGGTACTCATCAGAACGAAGAAAATATTACAGACTTAACTTCGGTCGGAGGTAATCATTACTTTGAAAACCTGCCGGCAGGTAAATATGTAATCAACTTTAATCAGCCTGCTGCTGGCTGTACAAGGCAGCAAGTGCTTTATTTAGGAATCCCTATTGAAGTTAGTGGTGCTTCGGTAAAAAATCTCAGCATTAATAAAGTGTTGGGTAGGATAGATACCATTCCATTTGCAGGTGTTACGGTAGAAGCCTATAAAAACAGTTTGCCAAACGTTATTGCAGAAACTGCATTTACAGATGGAGATGGAAAATTTTCTTTCGTTACACTTGAAAGTGGTGCGTTTTACAAATTAAAATTTCATTATCAAGATGCGAGCGGAGCACAGGCAAATATTTTTTCGGATTATGAATACACAGGTTTTAAATTTATGGTAGATAATATAGGTGATATTGCATTGCCATATACCATGCTATTGCAGACAAAACAGTTGCTCGATAGTCTTCATACCGATGCACCGCTTCAGTATGAAAATAAATACCTGCTTGGGTTTATTGATCTTTTTGAAGGCTATGGAAGTTCGCCTCGCAAACGCTACGATTTGTCTGACTTTGATGCACTCATTAATCAGTGGCGCACCATTAACCAATACAATAACCAAAACAAAGATATGATAGATAACCTCGGAAGGGTATATATTGGTTTGTACATTACAAAAGAAGTGACCGATGATGTTTACAAGCTAAGTAAATACCCCGCAAAATCATTATCAGAAATGTGCGCTGCTGTAGTGGATATTTTATTGGCAGTTGATGGTATAAAAAACATTGTAGTAAAAAAATTTACTCCAAACCTTATCTCCACACAAATTGCAGAATATGAAAAGAAACTGAGCAAAGAACTCGTTTTAGCAGGATTAAAATCGCTTGAGTTGCCGCTAAAAGCAGCTCTTATTGCTACAAAAGATAAAGATGCAAAGGTTATTATTAACAATTGCTTGGATGGGATTACTGCACTTGGCATTATCGTTAAAAAATCAAAAGATGGCACACTTGAATTCTACAAGGAAGTAATTAAAAACTTTGTAAACAATAAATTGTTTGTTAAGCTATATGAGTTACATATAGAACAGTTACAATTTGAAATCGGTTTTCTCTATAACCAAGCTGTTTTATTAGCTCCACCCGATACTACTTTTGAGTTTGCAGCACATAAACTAATTGTTCCAAGCGGCTCTTTTATAGATTCAGTACATCAGAAAACGGATAATTACATTTCTACTTTTGACGCGCTGCTTTTAACCGGTGATGGAATTAAACTCGCAAACGCGGTTGACAAAGCTTTAGCTACCAAAGCCGATATTGAGGCGCAATTCAGTCCATCTAACAAGTTTGATATTTTGCAAGATATGCTCAAAACTGTTTCAGGTATTTTAGATCTTATCAGGGCAGTTGATTACGGATTTACCTTTGATTACTCATTTTATGCTTACCTAAGAAAAGGTATCGAACAGGTAAGAGGAACCGGAATGGCATTTAATCCACAAATTGTTTTTCCAAGCAATCGTGGGTTCGCACGTAATGGAGATGTCGCCAACAGGAGTGCCGCAGATTCAACAGCCGTAATAGAAATGATTAATACACTGCTATTGTATAACGCAAAACTGGATAGTACCATTTCAATGCTTCAATCGGGTAACGACTCCTCCGCACTAACAATTGCTCAAGAGTTAATAAACATAGATTCTGTTTTGAATAACCAGTTTACGCCAGCCTCTATTCGATTCTCTGCAATTGGAGGCGATGGAGAAAATGTTGTAGCCGGATTTGGAGATAACTATAATGAATTGTTCGTTAATTACAACCGTTCCGTTTCTTCCCGTTCGGGAATGGCGTTGAGCTTGTATAGTAATTTTTTAGACTCTACTGCTACTAATTTATATCTTGATACTGTTGTTACGTATGCAACTAATACTAAGTACCAAAATAATTTAGTAATAGCTTCCTTACAATTAATGGACAGTATTAGTGCAGCTATTCCAATACCCGTTAGAGCCATGTTAACAAGCATTGTTGGAACCAACGAAGTGGATACAAACGCACTAAGTACAACAGTAGTGTCTTACCGTAATTTTGGTACTGACACCGCTTACGCTGCATATTTAAACATTGCTATTGACGGAGGCTTTTCTATATTATCTGATTCAATTTATATTGGCGATTTAGCACCTGATCAAACCGGATCAGTTAGTTTTCAGATAACAGCTCCACCCATCGATACATTCGCGGTTTACAGTATAACATTAAACATCGCTAATGGCGAAGGAGATATTGGTTCCGAATATATTATCACTAACACACCAAAAATATGTGTGTTTTATGCTGACAATGATGATGACGGTTACGGTAGTTCCACATTGTTAATTGATACGATGGAAATATGTTATGCACCTTATGGATATGTAGAAAACAATCTGGATTGCAATGATGAAAATTCAAATGCTCATCCAGGAGGAACTGAAATCTGTAACGGTATTGATGATGATTGTAACGGAAATGTTGACGACTTCATAACAAAAATAATTGCCGTAACACCTAACGGACCGCAGCTTTATATTTTCGATTATTCATCTATTCCTGCCAATTGGATACCTCAATCAACACTTACGCTCACCATGCCAGGTTCTACTATTCAGTCTGCATTAGGAGTAGCAATAAATCCCCTTAACAATAGATGTTTTGCATTGGTAAAAATTTCCGGCTCGAGCCAAAGAAGATTGGTAACCGTAAACACTACTACAGGTGTATGTTCATTAAAAGGAAATCTGGGCGACCAATTTTCAAGTCTTACTTTTTCTCCCGATGGGCGATTGTTTGCAGTAACAGGAGATGGCGCAACCGTACCCGAAACACTTTACGAAATTGATACTACCACCGCTGCAAAAACACTTAAAACCCCACTTGGTAATGGTAACGATGGAGAAGTAATTGCCTTTAATAAGGATGATGGATATATCTATCACTGGTCGGGCACCTATTTTTTTGAAAAAATAGATACCACCACCTTTACAATTACCAGTATTCCTGAATCGGGCTATACTCATAGCGAAGTTTTTGGTGCAGTGTACACAGGCTCCGGTAACTTTTTAATTGCAGATATAAACGAGGAAGCAATAAGTCAAACCAAAACAGGTGTGAGCATTTACATTGCAGATGTAAGCGATCGGATAAGAGGTTTGGGAGCTGTGCTCTCAAATGCTGTTGCACCAACTATGCCGATTCTTAATGCCTCGTCAACGGTGGTATGTAATCCTTCAGCGGTCACATTAAGTGTAAGCTCAGGTGTTCTAAACAACGCATCACATTGGCAATGGTACAGCGGCAGTTGCCAAGGCACTTCTGTGGGTATTGGAGATAGCATTGTTGTAACACCATCTGTTACTACAACTTATTTTGTAAGAGGAGAAGGAACTTGTGTATCGCCAGCTTGTGGAAGTATTACCATCCATGTTGGCTGTGGTTCAACATTAAACTTAAAAGTTTTTATTGAAGGATTATATATTAGCCCTGATAGTATGATGGCGGTGCTTGATCCGGTTAATTATCCGACAATTTGTGATAGCATAACTGTAGAGCTGCATGATACTATTAATCCATTTGATGTGATTAGTACTGTTACCAATGTAATCAGCACTAAAGGTTTAGGCCAATTTGTTTTTACAAATTTGGAACCCCGCTCGTATTATATTGTGGTGCGGCATCATAATTCTGTGGAGACATGGAGTAAAATGCCAGTTATGATTGGATTGAATACGAGTTACGATTTTACTGCTCCGGAATAAACACTAAAGCTCTTTCTGCAACATCCGTTCTAATTCTTCCGGGCTTAGATTGCTGTTAATTTTTCCTTCAATGGCCATTGATATTTGCCCCGTTTCTTCTGAAACAATAATAGAGATTGCATCTGTTTGTTCAGTGATACCTAATGCAGCACGATGACGCATTCCATAATTTGCAGGCAGTTCTGTGTTGTCAGTGACAGGTAAAACACAGCGTGCCGCTTTTATTTTGCTGCCTTCAATTATTACAGCTCCGTCATGCAACGGGCTGTTTTTGAAAAAAATACTCTCTATTAAACGTTTGGATACCTCAGCGTCAACAATATCGCCTGTGGCTTCGTAAAATTTTAAATCGATAGTACGTGCAATCACCATAATAGCACCGGTTTTGGTTTTTGCCATTGTTGCACAGGCTTTAACAACGGGAGCAATATTCAAGTTGGAAATACTTTGCGCTTTCCATTTCCAAGGCAATAGTTTTCCGGAGAATCCATTCTTACTTAAGAAACTGTTAGTGCCAAGCAATATTAAAAACCTTCTGACCTCTTGCTGAAAAACAATAATGAGCGCTATTACACCCACACTCATAAACTGGCCAAGTATGGCACCCAGCAATTGCATGTCGAGTACTTTTACAAACAGCCACCATAAAACATACACCGCCACAATGCCGATAAAAACATTCATTGCTGTGCCGCCTTTAAACAAATCGTATACTTTGTACATTAAAAATGCAACCAGTAATATGTCTATTATATCAAGCAACCTTACAGAAAGAAAACCGATGTGAAACAATTCCATTAGAGATTTTGGGATTTAGGATTTTAAGATGCTAAGATTTGTTGTTAACGAATTAATAAATCAACATATTTATATAATTAACTTGTTCACTAAATCATCAACAAAAACCTATATGGGAGTAATGCGGCTTCGCCTGAACTTTCAACTCCAATGCGTGGTGTGATTTTAATATTTTCTTTTTTAACGGTGATACTTCTGTCTTCAATCCATATTTTATTTCCCTGCAAATTTAAACCTGAATGTTGCTTGTCAATTCCCAATGCTTGTGAAAGTGTTCCTGGTCCGCCCGTTAATGTTTTTTCAGGTTTTGTTTTGTTTCTACGTGTAAGCATTGTTTCAATACCTTCCAATGGTTTAATGGCTCTAATTAATATGGCATGAGGGATGTCTTTTGAATTGGTAACAACATTAAATAAGTGATGCATGCCGTAGCAAATATAAACGTAAGATGTTCCTCCTGCGCTATACATATGTTCGTTGCGAGCTGTTCTGCGGCCGTTAAATGCATGTGAAGCGCGATCAATAACGCCATTGTATGCTTCGGTTTCGGTGATTATGCCTGTGGTTTTTTTAGGGGAAAAATTGGTGACTAAAACTTTTCCTAACAGTGCTTTGGCTAATGCAACAACATCTGTTTTTAAATAAAATTCTTCCTTTAGTTTCATCTATTTAGCGAGTTTTAATTTCTCGTCAGTAGTATAAGTCAGGTCACCATTATCCAAGAGCCATTGCACTACTTTTAATATTTTGTCTTCATTACGAACCGGTAATTTTTCAATTAATGCTGATAGATCGAGCGATGTTTTCTGTAATACTTCGTAAATTGATTTCGAAAGGGTTTCAAATTCCATATCATTTATTTCCAGTTTATTTCTTTGGCGACAATAGTCACAAGTTCCACATCGTTGCTCTGCGTTTTCACCAAAATATTCGAGCAGCATCATGCTTCTGCAATGATAATTATCAGTAGCGTAACGAATGAGCGAGTCAGCTTTTTGAGCAAAACGTTTTTTTCGTTCTTGCAAATGTTCAGGATTAATTTTTAGTTCTGATACATCAACTCGGGCTCGATTAAAAGTAATGCGTGGCTGATCTGTTTGCGGCTGATAATTTAAAACTAAAGCTTTGTCTAATTGTTGCAGCAGTTTAATTACTTGCTCTCTATCTATACTTGCCTTGGTTGCCAGATCCTGTTCATGGATATTTACATAATCGTCAAATACTCCTCCATAACTTCTTAGAATTGTTTTGATGAAATGATCGATCGAAGGTTGTTCTACTTGAAATTTATACAAGTCCATGTGGTGTAACAACATTCGAATTCGTGAAGGAAGATAGATGGATTCAGAAACCGTGAGATAATCTTCGAGTTCCAGCACTTTTAATCTTTTGAGTACTTGCAAAACATGCAACTTGTAGTGTGTTGCAAACGAAACCAGATCAAATTCATAACTCATGCCTTCACCTGCATTAACGGCAATTTGCAAGTAATTGGCTAATGACTGATAGGTGCTTTTAATTTCTTCGATTTTTGGAAACTGCTCTTCTTTTCGTTCATTCAAGGCAAGTATATCGTGATTATTGTAAATGATCACAGCATAAGCTTGCTTCTCGTCACGTCCTCCACGACCTGCTTCCTGATAATAACTCTCTATGTTATCTGGCAAATCGAGATGAATAACATTGCGAACATCAGCCTTGTCGATGCCCATTCCAAATGCATTGGTGGCAACAATTACCCTAAGTGTTCCTTTCTTCCATTGATCTTGTCGTTCACTCCTAACGTTGTTGGGTAATCCTGCATGGTAATATCCAGCCTTGATATTTTGTTTGTTGAGCCAATCTGAAACTTCTTGGGTTTTGCGTCTGTTTCTAACATAAACGATACTGCTTCCGGCAACATTTCTTAGTATGCGCAACATGGTTGAATTTTTGTCTTCTTCATTCAACACCACGTAACTCAGATTTTCACGGGCAAAACTTTTTACAAATATTTTATGATTTTTAAAATTTAACTTTTCGCAAATATCATTCTTAACTTCTTTGGTTGCGGTTGCGGTTAATGCAATAACCGGTATGTTTGGAATTAGTTCGCGAATGGTTGCAATGCGCTGATAAGGCGGTCTGAAATCATATCCCCATTG
>JANNXV010000114.1:0-1517 GCA_031409815.1 Bacteroidota bacterium | reverse complement strand
GTTTTTTCATTCTCAACAATAAAATATTTTAAGCGATGTATGATATCTATGGTTCCCTGTGGGAGAAAAAACCTGACATCATTTGAACCAAGCGAAGATGGGATGAGGTAAATGGATGACATAATTTGAAAATGGGTTAATTTGATGATTTGATAATTATTTAATCGACAACATTAATTACTTTCATTTCCAAATCAACAAATTATCAAATCGTTCTCGTTAATTCAAGCACAGTAATCTCGGGCAAAATCCCTACCCTGCCAGGATATCCCAAAAAGCCCAATCCACGGTTTACATATAAATATTGCTGACCTTCTATGTATAAGCCTGCCCACTCCTTATAAACATATTGTACCGGGCTCCATTTTAATGACTTTATCTCTACCCCAAACTGAAATCCATGAGTATGTCCGGATAGCATCAAATCTACTTTTGGGTAGTCGTTCAATATTTCGGCACGCCAATGAGATGGGTCATGAGAGAGTAGAATATTTACATTACTATAATTGATTTTTTCTGTAGCCCTTTCCATACTTCCATACTTTGGAAAACGTAAATGCGAACTCCAGTTTTGGACACCAATTAAAGTCAAGGTTTCGCCATCTTTTTCAATGTGTCGATGTTCGTCCATTAAAATATTCCAGCCAATAGATCGGTGAAAAGCAACAAGGTTTTCCAGGTTTTGTTTTTTTTCTTCCTTGCTATCCCACTGTACGTAATCTCCATAATCGTGATTGCCAAGAGTTGAATAAACACCATGTTTAGCTTTAATTTGTTCAAGTACCGTTTTGTAAGGCAGTACTTCATCGTGCTTATTGTTTACCAAATCACCAGTAAAAAGCACTAAATCTGCTTTCACTTCATTGATTAAACGAACTGCCTCTTTAAGCGGTGCATCGCTCATAAAACTACCACTATGTATATCACTTATCTGCACGATCTTAAACCCTTCAAACGTATTTGGAAGATTAGGTAAATACACCTTTACTCTCTTAACGTTATAGTCATAGGCACCTTTGATCATTCCCCACAAAAGCGTAACAAAAGGAATAGCAGCCACAACTAATCCTGTTTTAATCAAGAAATCGTGACGAGTAATGGCATTCTCCTTCCCTATTTCCATTTGCTCATTACTAGGAAAACTACTACTTGCTTTAGCAAACAAATAGCGTATTAAGCGAATTAAATCATCGGCTAATAAAAAAACGATAACAAAAAGTTTAGAAAAAGTAGTAACAAAAATAAATGCGAAAGAATAAGTTCTAAATGCTTTGTTCCAGGTTTGCCAATCAGAAAATAATGTTGCCAATAATATAATAACAGAAAAAACTGTAATGCACCAATAAATGCTGTATACCCATGTTCTAATTGAATCAGATGTACTTCTGAAACCAAATCGAACAGCCTGAAAAACATAATAATCAATCAGTAAAAGAACTGCAATCAGAATAAATATACGCATATATTAAATGACGTTTGAGATGACAAATTGTTTTGAAAATGTATAAATAAAATTT
>JANNXV010000113.1:0-1855 GCA_031409815.1 Bacteroidota bacterium | reverse complement strand
CGTTGATAAGTTTGGTCATTTCAAACATGCTAACGGTTTTCTTTCCACCAAAAACTTTTTGCAAGTTCATGTCCGCATTAATGTTGCGTCTTTCTTTAGCATCTTGCAATTTGTTTTTCTTAATGTACTCCCACACTTTTTTAACTACTTCGGTGCGTGGCATTGGCTTGCTTCCAACTACTTCAGCTAAACTGCTGCTGATAGTCATTGGACGCATGAAAGCTGCATTAGGAGTCCTTTTTACTTTTGGACCTGCTGCTTTTGCTTTTTTAGGAGCTGCTTTCTTTTTAGCTGGAGCTTTTTTAGCTGGAGCTTTTTTAGCTGCTTTCTTAGGAGCCGCTTTCTTTGCTGCTTTTTTAGGAGCTGCTTTCTTTGCTGATTTTTTAGTTGCCATTTTTAAGATTTTAGTGGGATAAATGTACATTGCTAAAAACACTTTTTTACGAGGGGAAACACTACTTATTAACAACGTATGAATTGTTGTTTTCAGAGGAGAAACGATGTTTTTTGATTTTAGTCAATCGTCTGAAAGCCTCTATGGTGGCTTGTTTCAACGCGTTTTAACAAGGTGATTAATGCATGCCATAGTAGGGTTATCAACAATACGAAAATGTTAATTACTCTCGAAGAATAGTTTTTTTACGAGTAGAGAAAAGCTTGTTTAGAAAATTTTTAAGAGAGAAGAAGTGTTATAACATCAGTACTTTCCATGCTTCTGCACTATTATTATCAGCTAAAAGCGCTCTTGCAGCAATGTGTTGCAGTCTAATTTTATTTGATGGATCATCTTTTAAAGCAGTTATAAATTTTTGCATGGAGGCATCTTTTACAAACTCATTCATCTCTTCTTCCGAGGGAAATTGCTCTGTGTTCGCAAGCATTCCTAAATTATTACCTGTAAGAATTGTACTTGTGCGAATGTGTTCCGGCAACTGATCAATACCAATTCCAATTTTAGTATTTGGTTTAGGAACAATAAACAGGCCTTTTGCACTGCGCGAATAATAATCACCACCCATGCGTCCAACCAAATCAATTTTTGATTGGTCAATTTTACCTTCTTCATTAAATATATCTTCGTTAATATGCATCAAAACAATTTCACATATTACCAGCACAGCAGCACCACCATAGGTTCCTGTCTGAATAATCTCGCGCACTCTACATTCCATTTGTACGGGAGATTCTTTTACTCGAAAAGGTTTTATCAATTGAGAAGGCTCAGCTGTGAAACCTGCTTTAACAAATTCGTTTACTCCTTTAGGATACTCGGTGCTGGCTAAAGAGGTTTGTTGAACCATATCATAGGTTACCATATTAATTACTACTTCTCCCACTTCACGCACATTATCTAAAGTGTTTTTGGTAGCACCATCTCTTCCGCGCAAAGCAGGACTGAAAATAATCAGCGGAGGATTGCTGCCAAACGCATTAAAAAAACTAAATGGACTCAGGTTAGGGTTGCCATTCTTATCTATTGTGCTTGCAAAAGCAATTGGGCGTGGGGCAATAGCTCCTAACATATAAGCATGAAACTCTTGTGGTTTCATTTCTTTGGGATTAATGATACGCATATTATAAGTTATTTTAAGCTTTCAAAAATAGAGAGATGCTAAACACAAATTCCGGCATTAAAAAATATCCTATTTTTGCCGCCTGTTTAAAATTTTAGACAGAGGCGGATGTGTCGTAATTGGTAGCCGAGCCAGACTTAGGATCTGGTGCCGCGAGGCGTGGGGGTTCGAGTCCCTTCATCCGCACTTAAAAAGTTCAAGGTTCAAGGTTCAAAGTTGTTAATCACAACAACTTTGAACCTTGAACTTTAAACTTTGAACTTTAAACTTTACTAAATGAA
>JANNXV010000112.1:0-14511 GCA_031409815.1 Bacteroidota bacterium | reverse complement strand
TAATGCAAATGAAGCTATGGGGCATCTTGGAAGGATTACTTCTTTAAAAGATTTGCCTACAGATAAGATAATGTTGGCCTACATTAAGGAGGCAATGCAGTTAAATATTTATGGAGTTAAACTTCCCACAAAAAAGAAAAGCAATTCTATAATAGTTCGAGTGCCTGATTATTTTATTGCAGCTTTAAAGGAAAACCAATCAGCGGAAAAGCAATTTACAGCTTTCAGTCCTTCACATAAAAAGGAGTACATTCAATGGATAACAGAGGCTAAAACAGAAACTACCCGTAACAAACGAGTTGAAACTGCGCTTGAATGGATCGCTGAAGGAAAAGGAAGAAACTGGAAATATGAAAGAAAATAATCTTTCGGGATTATTGAACAACTACAAATTCAACCCTGCGGTTTTTTGCACGTCCTTCCGGTGTTTTATTGTCTCCGATAGGGTTTTCAATACCGTATCCATTATCAGAGATTCTTTCAGCATTAACACCTTTTTTTACCAGGTAGTTTTTTGTTGCCTCGGCTCTTTTCTTAGAAAGCACTAAATTACTTTCGGCTGATCCAACATTGTCGGTATATCCATTGATTTCAATATTGTAAAGTGGCTTTTCAATTAACATGGTTGCCATATTATTAAGAGTAGGGTAAGAGGAAGACAGAATAACTGCGCTACCGGTTTTAAATGCAAGACCCTCGTAGGCTTTTCTTATCACTTCTTTCTCGGCTTCAGTTACCGCTACTTTGGTTTTACCGGGAATCTGATTAACCGATGGGGCAGGCGCATTTGCTTTTACAGCAGGCTTTAAGCAGTCAACAAAAAATATATTTGCAATATAATAATCATCGGTAACAAATGTTTCTGACATGCCTTGTATAATAGAATACAAATTACCGGTTGGGCCATTATCTCCGGTACCTTGTCTAACATGAAGTTGTTTTTTGGCTGGTTCGTAAGTGCCATCTATTTTCTTTACCATTAATGGCAATTCAATTTTTCCTCCTTTAACATTTATTTGTCCTTCAACACAGATTGTAATACTATCCTTGCGTGACGATACAATCACATCATGCATTCCGTCTAGTACAGGAATTGTTCCTCTTTCAACAAAGGCTTGATAATATTCGTCAAAACAGGTTTTAGCTCCTGTTTTCTCAACTGGAGTGTAGGGCGCCTGAGCAACAGACATAAAATTTATGGGAATAATAAATGCTGAAATTAAAAATGGAATTTTCATAAAGCTATGTTTTATATTTGGCTCGAAAATAATAAAGTTTTTCAAACTGCTAAATTTAAAGTATTGATTTATGAATGGATTCAAATTATTAGTTGTTAGTAAATGGCATTATTGAACTGGACATTAATTTTGAATAAATTGTGGTTTTTGGAATAATGATCAAACAGGTAAAAATTTTGTGCTTTTTGTTACTTGCTGGTCATTCATTATTTTCTCAGGATAATAATTATTGGTCGCAACAATATGGCAACGTTTCAACACTTTTAGGTGGAGCTGTTGTGGGCAGTTATAAGGATAATGGCAGTATTTATTACAATCCGGCCACTTTATCATTTACTGATACTATAAAAATCTCATTATCTGCAGCATTATATCAGTCAAGCCTATTGCATATTTCCAATGCCACAGCTACTGATACTGCCTACAATGCTTATGGCTTCAAGCGATTTCCTATTTCGTTTTATCCAGTATTTAGGTTAAACAATAAATCAAGGTTGGGCTTTATTTACCTTTTACGTATTTATTCAAATATAAAATTGCACGATTATAAAAATGAGCTTAAGGATGTAACAAACTCAGGTAAAATGAATCGGTATATTGGCACATTTGATTATGAAAACAGGTTAGAGGAAAGTTGGTATGGACTATCATATTCCAGGGTATTAAACAAGAATTCGTCCTTTGGTTTGGCAGTATATTGTAGTTACCGAAATCAGAATTTTACTTATCAATACACTGCAGATGTGGTTTTAGATGATGTTAAGCATGAATATTTGAATACAGATATATATCATTTTCTTGATTATGATTTATATAAAGGAATTATTAAGTTGGGCTATTATCATGAAAAAAATGATTTATCCTATGGAGGCGCTTTAACATTGCCTTCCTTTTATGTATTGTCCTATTCCCGTTCGTCATCTAGGTTTTATTTTAGCGGATGGCAACCGTATTTACATAGCGACACTATCAATAGTTTGCTTATCAGTGATGAAATAAATGATGAAAGGATCAATCATAAATATCCTGCTTCATTTAGTATCGGAATTAAAAAAAATTTTTTAAAATATAATTTATTCTTAACAGGAGAAGTTTATTTTCCAATTGAGAATTATGAATTAATGGATCTTGAAGAAAGTGAAAATACGTTTCCGGTGAACTACAGAAATGCTACTGATCTTTTATTAAATGCTGAAACAGAGTCGCGTTTGTTTGGTAATGTAGCAGTAGGTGTTGAGATTAAAATAAAAAGGAATCGTCAACTTATTGCTGGTTTTTCAACAGATTTCAACAGTTTGCCGGCATCATTTGATCCTAAAGGATTTAATATCTCAACCGGTCGAAATAATATTTACAACCTTACAACTGGTATGGATATCGAAATAAGAAATATTAAGATTAATGGTGGGATCAAATTGTCATATGGTTATTCGCGGAATCAGAAGCAGTTTGTAGATATGACTTCAGCGTCAACTAATAATTTTTTAATTGGCGAACGGGATTATAATTCTAATTATAATTATTACGCATTGAATCTTTTGCTTGGATTCAATTTTTAGTTAAAAATCCTACTTGGTAATTGGTTCAAGTAGGATTGATCTATTGTAGCCCCAAGGCCAGGAATTTCAGGTACTGCCACATGGCCATTTTTTCCATAAGTAATTCCACCAACCACTGGGTCGTCAACAAACATTAAAGGCGTATCGAAATCATAATGGATAATATTGTTGCTTGTTAATGCCATATGCGCTGATGCAGTGAATCCTAACCTGGATTCAAGAAATCCGCCAACCTGCATTTTTATGCCGGCTTTGTCTGCTAAATCAATAATTTTTTTTGCGCCAAAAATCCCCGCTGATTTACCCAATTTAATATTTAGTGAGTCACAAGCATCAAGACCAATTAGTCTCTTTGCATCATGATGGCTAAAACATGACTCATCGGCCATTATAGGAATGGGGCTGTTTTTTTTGATGGCTGGCAGATTCATAAAATCCCATTTAGGTATAGGCTCTTCGCAATGTTGAATGTTAAAGGGGGCAAGTGCTATTAAAGTTTCAATAGCCGTTTCAAATGTCCAACCTTGGTTGGCATCAATGCGTAAAGTAATTTCATTTCCAATTGCTTTTCTGATACTTCTTATTCGCTCTACATCCTTTTCTTTCGAATCACCAAGTTTTACTTTAATAATTTTAAATCCGTTCTTTAAAATTTGTATTGCATCGGCAACCATTATTTCTGTTTTGTCAAGGCTTATTGTGTAATCGGTGATAATGATTTTGTTTTTTTGTCCACCCAAAAATGCATAAAGTGGAAGTGAGGCATTTTGGGCTGCAATGTCGAACAGCGCAATGTCGAAAGCACTTTTAATGCTTGTGTTGCCATAAATGATTGTATCCATCAACATTAAACAATTTTCGATTTCAAGAGGGTTTTTTCCAATTAGCTCTTTGGCAAAATAACTTGCAACAATAAAACCGGTATCCATACTTTCTCCATGAATAGTTTTAAATGGGCTGCATTCGCCAAAACCGATGATCTTACTGTCAGTTCTTATTACAACAATCAGATTTTCTGAATAGGCCAGCACTCCCAATGAAATGATGAAAGGTTTTTTAAGCTTTATTTTAGACTGATAAATTTCGATTTGGGTGATTCTCATAATTGAATGGAATTTCATGGTAAAGATCCTTTTTTTTGAAGATTCACATTACGATAAATGAAGAAATAGTAATGTAAAGTTGAAGGCTGGTATATAATTAATTGAATATGTAGAAAAAAAAACTTGTTAAATTCATAAACAAAGTTAAATTTGCTCTGTGGTTCACCACACCACAATATCACCTTTGGGTCAAGCCGGAATAAATATCAGGTCTGATTAATAACTTACCTCCTTGCAAATTAATCACCACTCATTTGCACGGCATTTCTTCTTTCCATTTAAGTAGATTCAGCTTATTGACTTTAATCTAAAAAAACCTCATAATACCACCATCATGAAATCAAACTTCTACACCACTTCCGTTTTTAGAAAAGTTGCTTTGCAAGTTTTTAAAGCAGTCTTCATGGCATTGCTCTATTGTTGCCTCAATGCTTCAACATTATTTGCACAAGCCGGTGGCCCATTAACGGCCGTTACCGACCCCATTTGTACCAGCAAATGTTGTGAGTACTCGAACCCTTGTAATTGCTCTGCCGGGGTAATTGTTACTGGTGGTGTGCCTCCTTACAGCATACTTATTTTTCAGGGAACCAACATACTGGGTCAGGGCAATTGCAAAGGCGGTTTGTGCCCCGGCACTTATGATTTTCATATAAGAGATAGTAAACAGCCACAGGGCACATTAATTGTTCACACCGTTACCATTGGCGGGCCATGTTGCAGACTCAATTGTCGCGATACTTCGTTTTGCTATAATTTACCAGATTCAGCTATTCACCTCAAAAAACCAACATACACCACTTCAGATGTGACCGGTGGCGCTTCACCTTGCTTCTACGATTCCATTTGGAACAATGCACCTGGTGTTTATCCTGTTGGTACAACCGTTGTGACTTGGTATGCACTTAAAAATGGCTTACTCGATTCTTGTACCTCTAACATTATCCGAAATCCTCCATCGGTTTACACTATTTGTTTCACCACATCACCGGCCATAGTAGGAGGGGTTATCAACATTTGCAATGGCCAGTCCATCAATTTTAATGCTAATTGTTCTTCAGGGATTACAGGTTTATTATGGAATTTTGGAAACGGATATTACTCGGGCAACTCGGTTCACACCGAACCCGGTTCACATTATCCTCCGGGCACGTATTACGATACGTTAACCGTTTATGATGATTGTGGTGTTGGTCACGATACCGCTTTTACTGTTGTAGTTGATTCTTCAGCAGGTCCTGATATCTACTGCCTTTCAGTTCAATGCCCGGGCGACACTGTCACTTACAAAACTCATGCATCCTGCACTGGATATACTTGGGGTGTTATCGGAGGCGCGTTTCTTTTCCCTCCATCACCCACCAGTGATTCTTGTGTTATCGTTTGGGGTCCGGGCCCGTTAGGTAATATTACATTATTGGTAACCGGATGCACACCACCACTAACCTGTCCGCTAGGTACAACGGTCACTGTTCACATAGTACCAGCCACACTTCCTGTTCGTGGTGATACTGTTGTTTGTTCTGGAGGCATGACTTGTTATTCGATAGAATGTATTCCCGGCAACGAACACAGTTGGGAAATGCTTCCAGCCAATGCGGGCGTCATCACTGGTGCTAACACTTGCGAAGTATGCATTAAGTGGGATACCGCCTTTTTTGGTTATGTTACACTTCAAGTTAATTATCATAATGTTTTAACTGGTTCAGGCTGTCAGCTCGAACAAGGCTGCGCTCACGATCCCGGCTGCGGAGGTTCAGGAACCATCACCATACATGTTAAACCAAATTTTGGTATAACTGGTCCACAAAAAGTCTGTCCCAATACTGTGGCATCACCACCGTTTAATGGGATGAACCTTACCAATAACACTATTGCTCCGGGAGTGAGTTGGAAACTGCTTACACCCGTTCCGTCCACTCTCATGTTCGGGTCATCAGCTTTACTCAATGCCTATTTATGGAATAATGGTCCAGGTATTTATACCCTTACCGCTTATCCACCTCTGGGAGTTTATTGTAATGATTCTGCTAAAGTAAATGTAGAAGTGGTGGATATGAAAACTCCGAACCCAATAACTGGTTTGGATACAGTTTGCACCGGTGATACAAGCTATTATGCCACAGCTCCCAATATGCCCGGTGTCACCTACAACTGGACGGTATCCAACGGTACTATCGTTGGACCTTCTAACGGAAGCAGTATTGCCATAGTATGGAATGCAGGAGGGGGAACTATCACCGTATCTCAATCGCTCAGTGCAAGTCCATTCTGTGCTTCGCCTACGGTTTCATTTGTGGTAAAAACTTGGCCCAATTTTGTTTTACCTGTTATCACTGCAAGTGCATCCAATCCTTGTGTTAAGAGCACACTTACTTACTCAATACCTCCGACCTTATTAAGTAATGCAACTTATACCTGGAGCATTGTTCCTGCTACTGCAGGTAATATCATCACAGCAAATGGTGGCAATTCCGTTACCATCTACTGGTTAAGCGGCTCACCTCCACCGGTAGTTAAATTAAAGATTTCAAGATGTTATGAAGACTCTGTAATGCTTCCTGTAAACCTGCAAGCATTGCCACCTGTACCTAACATTAGTTACTCACCTTTGAATCCTTGTAAAAACACGGTGGTTAATTTTTCAACTACTAGTATTCAACCAAGTTATAAATGGTTATTTGGTGATGGAGATAGTTCACTTATACAAAACCCTCCGCACACTTATGCAACAGCAGGTCCATTCAACGTACTGTTAATAGTAACCAATGCTAATGGTTGTTCCGATACAGCCACAACTACAATAAATGTTGAAGATAAGCCGGTTACTCCGGTAATAACCGGGTCAGCTAATGCCTGTGTAAATGGCCCCGGCTCATACACATTCTCTCAACCTTTGTTTCAGGGTGCTAATTATACATGGTCGTTATCAGCCCCTGCACTAGGTGGTATCACCTCTAGCGGCAACAATTTTATGAATGTTTTGTGGAGTATTCCTGGAACTGATACAGTTAAGTTGCATGTTCAGTCCACTTGTTTGGATACAATAATAAAATTTGTTGTTACCGTTCACCCAACACCTACTCCAGGCATAACACTCCCATCACCAGCTTGTGAAGGAGCTCCTTTAACATTCAACGGCACAGGTGGACCCAACTATTCCTGGTCATTCTCAGGAGGCATTCCAAACTCAACCATTATTGCATCACCAATTGTAACCTATCCAACGGCTGGTAGCTATCCATTATCACTTTCAGTTACCGATGGATTTGGGTGTACAGCCTCAATAAATAGTAATATCACTGTAAACCCTTTACCACTTGCAGTTATCACTGGCCCTTCTACCGTATGTGCTCCTTACCCTAAAACAGTAACGTATTCTGCAATTAATATTGGTGGTTACACCTACGCTTGGACACCTTCGGGCAGCGGACCTTCAATAACACAAACGATTAATGCGCAAACCACGTTTTCGGTAGTCGTTACTAATATTTATAGCTGTACTAGAACATCCAATTCGATTACAGTTGATACCGTTACCTGTAATGTTGATACAGCTAATTGTACTCCGCTTGATACTATTAATTTTACTTATGCACCTCCTGTTTGTCTTTCTCAAACTTATACAAAGACTGGCACTGCTACTTTAACAGGATGGAATTTTGGTGGGCCCACTTCTCCGATTACTCATACCTATCCTTTTCCGGGTATTTATACTGTAACAGTATATGGTTCATGTGCTGGTATTGATAGTTTAGGTAACCCATGTATTGCAAGTGTTTCTCATCAAAAGCAAGTTACCATACCGTTTGATGGCAAGTTTGAGTTCTCGTATCAGTGCAACGGCAGTAATGTTATGACTACTGTTTTAAACAACACTTCCTTGTATCTCGGAAACGCCACCAGCTATAACTGTTCGTGGTATGATGGAGCAACCTTGCTTTCAAGTGTTGCATTTCCACCTGCACAAATACTCTCATCAGGTCCCCACACCATTAACCTATACATCTTCGACCCCATAACGTTGGCAACTTGTACGATTAGTCATAATATTAACGTACCGCTTAAAATTGTTGCAGCATTTACTGTGGGAACTCCTGTTTGTCAGGGTTCACCGGCAACATTTACAGATATTTCGGTGAGTCTTGCTGATGAAGTATCCCGCTTGTTTAACAATGGTAATGCAGCCACTTCAACGGCTTCTCCTGCTAATTTGGTTTATATTAATTCAGGACCTTTTACAGCTACTTTAAATGTAACCGATAAATACGGTTGCACAAGTTCGGCTTCTCAAATTGTTACTGCCAACCCACAAGCTACAGGAACTATTACTGTAACACCAGGTTGTGATTCGGTTCAACTATTCTCTTCTGGTGCTGGTCCATTTACTTGGAATGTAATTTCGCCTCCACCATCTCCTCCTAATCCGGTTTATGTAAAAACAAGTGGGTTCTATTCTGTTACTTCGGTAGATGGAAATGGTTGTCCGTTTACAGTAGGACCTGTAAATGTTACCGTTCAAAAATCTCCGAATGCTACCATTACCGGGCCAACGGTGTATTGTCAAGGCGAAAACCTTGCTATAAAAACCTCCGCTGCCGGAACATCATTTGCATGGATATTGGTTGGCCCCAACACCCCTGCCGGTAATACAGCAAACTGCACCGCATTGGCTGGCTTAGGTGTACCCGGAACTTATACCTATCAGGTTACAGTGGTAGGTTTAAATGGCTGCACCGCCACCGCACAGTATGTTATTACTGTTGACCCGGTTCCATCAGCACCATCTATTGTTGGAGGTCCATTAACTTTTTGCGATGGCGATTCCATTGCTTTAACGGTGAATCCACCAGCTGCAACCTATTTATGGTCTAAGTCTCCATCACCATTCCTTTCATCGCCAGCTAATGTTAATGATACTTTGTATGTTACTACAAGTGGTACCTATAGCGTAATTGCTCAAACAATTAATGGTTGTGCTTATCCTGCCATTGCTCCGGTAACAGTTACCGTTAATCCAACACCACCAGCAAATATTACAGGTGACACCACAGTTTGCGAAGGCGAAATTCTTGTGTTAAACACTACACCTGTTGGTGGAGCTACCTACTCATGGAATGGAAATTATGGTACTCAAACTACCAATCCATATGTGGCTACTAATATCCAGTTAACTGATGCAGGACTTTATACAGTTGTTGTAACTAACTCATTTGGCTGTACTAATACAGATTCAATTACAGTAATAGTTAACCCGACTCCTTTGCCTCCAGTGGTTGCGCCTCCCGGACCGTTCTGCGAAGGAACGTTACACCAGTTGTGCGTACAAACGCCACCTTATGGCCCTTTGGCCTATTTATGGAACACCGGTCAAAACGGTTATTGTATCAATGCAATTAAGGCTGGTGACTATTCTGTTGTTGCTACGAATGTATTTGGATGTAGTGCTCTTTCAAATATTGTTTCCATCCATCCATTACCTGATTTAAGTTGTGTTCCTGTTGGTTGCTATGATTTCTGTACAGAGTGCGATACCGTTAAAATTCCTGGTCCATTTAACCTGGCAACTTATGATTGGCAACAATTGATTGCCGGTAACTGGGTAACGTATGTTAACACGCAAAATTTACCAGTAGTACCTCCAGGAGGTATGTTCCGTTTGGTAGGCTATAACCAGTGGGGCTGTTCAGATTCAACAGATACCTTGAAAATTGATTTCCACGATTGTTGTCCTCCAATTGATACAATTTCCTGTATTGATACCTGCTTAAACTTTAATAATGTTAATTTATCTGGTTGGGGTCCACATCCATCTGCACCAAATGTTATTGTTTCGATGGATAACTTTACCTCACAAGGTGGTTTAACAGATTATTATATAAAAGCACAGGATCAGCCAGGTCCATCGCAACTACTTGCCGGGCCTCAGTTCAATGGTCACTGGTGTTGTGGCACATTCTGTTTTGATTACAGATTGTTCCAGGATGGAGTTTCCAGCAATCCAAATGTTAATCCTGTGTTTACTATTTTTAATGGAACACTTGGATTCCGGTTTACTTCATCAACGCTTGCTAATGAAACAAACGGGTGGCATCGTATCTGCGCTCCAATAAGCGATTGTGGTTTTGTGGGCACATCTACATCAGGAACATGGACTCCTATTGCAGGTACAGTTGTTGCCGACTGGGCTACTGTTATCAGCAATGTGACAGAAGTAGTTTTCAAGGTTGATTATACAACTTCTGATATTGAAATATCAAACTTTGATAATGTTTGTTTAACACCTGATGTTCCAAATATCAGTGCCGGACCAGATCAAACTATTTGTGTTGGTGGTGTAGCAATTCTTCATGTTGAAGGTTGCAACAATATTCCTCAATGGTATGAGATTAATCAAGGAGGTGTAAACGTATTTATTGGCAATGGTGGACAAATTGATGTTTCGCCAACTGTAAGTACTTGCTATGTTGTTATTTGCTGCAACGTAGGTGCTTGTTGCTGCGATACTGACACTGTTTGCGTTATAGTTAATCCATTACCGGTTCTTACCTGGACAACGGTTTATCCAAATGTTTGTTTGAATGGTGCTCCAATCTATTTGGATACGCTTGCCATTAATGCGATACCTGCAGGTGGAACGGGTGTTTTCTCAGGACCATTTGTGACTGGAAATTATTTCTATCCTAATGCGCTGGGCTTTTATTTTATCACTTACTTCTATACTGATACAAATGGCTGTATGGCCTATGTTTCGAATGTCATTAATGTAATTCCGTGTTGCGATACATCATCGTGCCATGTGGATGCAGGTCCTGATCAGACCATTTGTTTGGGTGGCTTTGCCTTTTTACATGCAACAGGTTGTGATTCTATTCCCAAATGGTTTGAAATTAAACCTACTGGTTTTATTCCGGTGGGTGTGGGTGCTAACCTTGACGTGTTGCCAAAAGGCAATACCTGCTATGCAGTTATCTGCTGTTGCCCTGGTACATCTTGTTGTGATACGGATACAGTTTGCATAATTGTTCGTCCTAAACCAACAGTTATCTGGTCGCCTTATGCTGATGTTTGTTTAAACTCAGCACCTATTTATCTTGACACCTTAAGCATTATTGCAACTCCTGGTGGAGGAACAGGAGTGTTTAGCGGACCGAATGTGGTGGGCTATTATTTCTATCCAAATACGTTAGGACCAAACACTATCACCTATTGCTATACTGATACAAATGGTTGCACCGCTTGTGTAACTAATATTATCAATGTTGTTTATTGCTGCGATACCAGTTGTCATGTGGATTTAGGGCCTGATCAGCATATATGTGCTGGTGGCGTTGCCATACTTAGTTCACAAGGTTGCAGCGGAAATACAACATGGTACGCTTTAGGCAATGAAGGTCCTTTTGTTATCGGGCAAGGGCCAATTATTGATGTAACACCTCAACAAACAACTTGCTATATGGCAATTTGCTGTTGCCCTGACCCACTTAATACTGGAGCAATGTGTTGTGATACGGATACAGTTTGCATAATTGTTCGTCCATTACCAACAGTTGTTTGGTCACCTTATGCTACTGTTTGTTTAAACTCAGCTCCCATTTATCTTGATACATTAAGCATTACCGCAACTCCCGGTGGAGGAACAGGAGTGTTTAGCGGACCTAATGTGGTTGGCTATTACTTCTTCCCGAACACTTTAGGACCAAACACAATTACTTATTGTTATACTGATACAAATGGTTGTACCACTTGTGTAAATAATACGATTAATGTTATTGTGTGTTGTGATTCAACAACCTGTCATGTCGACTTGGGTAATGATACCACAATATGTGCGGGAGGAGTAGTAGTACTTACTTCACAAGGTTGCAGTGGAACAACTACCTGGTATAAATTAACAGCAATCGGACCTGTAGTAGTAGGACAGGGCCCGATACTTGATGCATTTCCACAACAAACCACTTGTTACGTTGCAGTATGCTGCTGCACGATAACAGGTATTCAGTGTTGCACTTCGGATACTATTTGTATCAATGTTTATCCACATCCAACATTAACATGGCCAACTATTTATCCGAGTGTATGTTTAAACAGCGCACCTATATATCTTGATACGTTAAGTATTGCTGCATCACCAACAGGTGGAACAGGGGTATTTAGCGGACCCAATGTGGTAGGCTATTATTTCTATCCAAATACATTAGGACCAAACACTATTACTTACACTTATACCGATCCAAACGGATGTACAGCAAGTGTATCAAATACGATTAATGTGATTGTGTGTTGTGATTCAACAGCCTGTCATGTCGACTTGGGTAATGATACCACAATATGTGCAGGAGGAGTAGTGGTGCTTACTTCACAAGGATGCAGTGGAACAACTACCTGGTATAAATTAACAGCAATCGGACCCGTAGTAGTAGGACAGGGCCCAATACTTGATGCATTTCCGCAACAAACCACTTGTTACGTTGCAGTATGCTGCTGCACGATAACAGGTATTCAGTGTTGCACTTCGGATACTATTTGTATCAATGTTTATCCGCATCCAACATTAACATGGCCAACTATTTATCCGAATGTATGTTTAAACAGTGCACCAATATATCTTGATACATTTAATATTGCTGCATCTCCAACAGGAGGAACAGGCGTATTTAGCGGACCTAATGTGGTAGGCTATTATTTCTATCCAAATACATTAGGACCAAACACTATTACCTACACTTATACCGATCCAAACGGATGTACAGCAAGTGTATCAAATACAATAAATGTGATTTACTGTTGTGGTACATCTTGTCAGGTAAATGCGGGCAACGATACCACTATATGTTTAGGCTCATCAGTTACGCTTAATGCTCAAGGTTGTAGTGGATCATTAACCTGGTATGGACTTGGAGTTGAAGGACCGTATTTAGTCGGAACTGAAAATGGTATCCCTGTTTATCCTCAGGTCTCCACATGCTACGTTGCAATTTGTTGTTGCATCGACCAAAATAATCCTGGGGTATTGTGTTGTGATACAGATACGATATGTATTACTGTTCGTCAATTGCCACATTTGGAATGGCCAATATCTTATCAAAACGTATGCTTGAATTCAGATTCTATTTATCTGAATCCGTATGATGTGTTCATAGATATTAACATGACATTTGTTCCGCTTCCAACTGCCGGTGGTAGTTGGGTTTTCTCGGGTGTTGGTGTAAGTAATGGCTATTTCCATCCAACCACTTTAGGCTTGCATACAATCACATTGTGTTATACTAATATTTATGGTTGCACGTCATGTATAACTAATACTATTAATGTAGTGCAATGTTGTGATTCTAACAGTTGTAATGATTTCAATGCATGTACCATTGATGTATGTGACCCAGCCACTGGACTATGTATTTATTCTTCACTTAACTACAACGATTATAATGAGTGCACAATCGATGGTTGCGATCCATTAACGGGTCCATATCATACACCAATTATTGTGGATGATGGCAACGCATGTACAACAGATTATTGTGATCCTCAAACAGGGGAAATAATACATACCACCGTAATTGTTGATGACGGTAATGCATGTACTACTGATTATTGCAATCCTGAAACCGGAGAAATTACCCACACTTCGATTAGTTGTGATGATGGAAATGCATGTACAATTGATGCCTGCGATCCTATCATAGGCTGTTATTATTCATCTATTAATCCTGACGATGGTAACCCATGTACAGTGGATGGTTGCGATCCGATAACTGGTATTTATCATCACATTCTAATTTTTGATGATCAAAACCCTTGTACTTTAGATGGCTGCGATCCGTTAACTGGCCCTTATCATACCCCTGTAAATGTAGATGATGGAAACCCTTGTACGCTCGACAGATGTAATCCTGAAACAGGTGAGATTACTCATACACCAATTAATGTAAGCGATGGTAATGCTTGTACTGAAGATTATTGCGATCCGCAAACCGGAGTGATTATACACTCTGCCATTAGTTGCGATGATGGTAATGCTTGCACCTTGGATGCCTGCGATCCTACCATTGGTTGTTATTATGCTTCACTTAACTACAACGATTATAATGAGTGTACTATAGATGGTTGCGATCCATTAACCGGTCCATATCATACACCAATTATTGTGGATGATGGTAATCCTTGTACAGTTGATGGTTGTGACCCGGTAGATGGAACGTATCATACTCCAATAAATGTAGACGATGGCAATCCTTGTACATCAGATGCTTGCGATCCGTTAACCGGAACTATTATTCATAATGCAATTGATTGCAACGATAATAATCCTTGTACGATAGAGGTGTGTGACCCGGCAACCGGACAGTGCATTTATTCATTGGTTAGTTTTGAGGATAACAACCCTTGTACAGTAGATGGTTGTGATCCGATAACTGGAGTGTATCATTATTTCATTTTTGTTAATGATCAAAACCCATGTACAATAGATGGCTGCGATCCTGTAACAGGGCCCTATTATACACCTGTAAATGTGGATGATGGTAATCCTTGTACTGTGGATAGATGTAATCCTGAAACAGGTGAGATAACGCATACTCCAATTAATGTAAGCGATGGTAATGCTTGTAC
>JANNXV010000111.1:0-14114 GCA_031409815.1 Bacteroidota bacterium | reverse complement strand
CCCCTGTCAGGGTTTTAAACCCTGACAGGGGTGATTTACAAAAGTCACTTACAAAAAAAGTCCTGGTAAATTTCTGCATACTGCCCCGGCTCAATTATTTTTTTGAGTGGAAACCGAATTCGAAATGCCTTTTCTCCACTGCGATAATCATTTGAGTTTACTATGCCGCCTCCATACTTTTTTTCTTTTGAAGGAATTAAATATTCCATCTTCCAAGGAGTTAATTCTTTGGCTTCAAATCCGGAATTGGTCATCGAAGTATTGAAAATATAGCAATCGTCTATCCATGCTAACAGCTCTACAATTTCTTTCATAGGGTCTGCAATTCCTGTTGGAGAAATTACACGAACACTGATCCTGTGTTTTTCATTGAGCTTCACTGCTTCACTCAAATCTTTTACAATATGTATCCAGCCTTCATCGCCTGAAACATCATCCTGCCAGATTATTTTATCATCCAATAATAATTGTTTGATGTATTTACCTTCAAGATTTCCGATGTAACAATCTTTAATCCAACACGACAAAACATATTTTCCGGTGGATGGTTTAACAGTGATGATTTGCTTGGCTGTTTCAGATGGAATTCCATAATTATTATATACAACTAGAGTTACCATGTAAATTCCAGGCACTGTAAAAGTGTAATTGATGTTCATACTACGTGATTCATTGCCTGAAAAATCTCCGTCACCAAAACGCCATTGTACCCATGCAATAGCGCCACCTTCGCTATCAAAACTTTTGCTCGCATCAAAGCTTACTTTTAATGGTGCAACACCTTCTGATACATCACATTTAATGGTCGCTTTTGGAAGCATACGATTACTTCCTTCAAAATAGTTGTCGTGAATCAACATTTGTTTTTTCTTTTTTTCGTCAACTAATTGTTCAGGCCACTTTCCAAAATGAGGTTCTTTAATTTTTGCATTTTTTGTTTTACTTGTGTCTTCATCACTTGCATCTTCATCATTGTCTTGTTTGAACTCAGCTCTTGCAAACCAATTGTGATCCACTTCAACCAAGCCTGCTGAATCTGCAGGATATGGAAAGGTGAAATGAACCTGTTTGCTTAAGAATAAATTATGATGTAGGTGTGTGTTAATTCCTCCTAGTGCACCGCGACCTTGCCCATGTCGATCTACGTTTACATATAATTGTCGTTTTAAAAACACATTGTAACGAGCTTCCCAACTATTTAAATGTCCACTCGAGGCAATACAATGTCTGCAAGCTTCAAATAAATTGGCTTCTATTAAAGCGTTCGCATTTTTTTCTTTTCCTGAGCCTCCAATCCAAATACCATATCCATAACCATTTCGAATAGTGTGATGAATATAATTGTGGTGGATGTATGCTTTATCCGATACATACAAATAGATAGCCCATTTATCCCAAGCCCGTAATTCGCAATTATCAATCTCTAATGCTGGATGCTGACAACGAACTGCACAAGCCACTTTATTTAGGTTGTAGTCATGGTCGAGAATTTCAGGATTCGGTCCACGTAAACGCAACCCGGTGATGTGTACATTTTCTCCACCAGTTGTAAATAATGAATGAAACTCTTTATCTGACCATGTTGAGTCAGAAAAAATTAATGCGCCTTCAGAGTTGTTCCCTCTTCCGCTTGCAAGTGTTACACCCGCATTGATAACCAAATTTGTTTCTGTACTTAAATCAATTATTGACGTGTCGTCAACATAAATAATATCACCTGCTTTTGCTTTTTGTAGAGCAACTAATAAGGATTGCTTATCATTCGCTAAATAGTTTGCTTTTTGTTTAGCAAGAATATTCTTGAAAAAAATGCCGCCACCGATTGGGTTTTGCGTTGGGTTAAGTTGTTCTGAAAAGCTTAATTTCTTATTTTGTGATAGGCAAAAGTTTAAATTTAAACACACCAGAAGAATAAACAACTTGCCTTTCATGCTGCAAATATCAGTAATGATGGTTAAGAGTATGGTGTTTGGTATAATGATATTGATGTAAGCATGATGTAAGATTTTTAAAATGTTTAACTGCGCACTTGTAATTCTGATATTATCATTGCAATGCAAGTCGCACAAAAAATAAATAACTAAATAAAAGTTTGCCTATGGTTAAATGAAAAGTGAACTACATTAATCCCGAAAATGAAAGCAATTGCATCGTAAGATGTGGTTGCTTTTTTGTTTTAATACCCTTCTACAAT
This sequence comes from Bacteroidota bacterium, assembly GCA_031409815.1. Classification (GTDB taxonomy): domain Bacteria; phylum Bacteroidota; class Bacteroidia; order AKYH767-A; family OLB10; genus JANLUX01. The sequence continues at coordinate 11,920 of JANNXV010000111.1, read as the reverse complement.
ACTCAACAAACTGATCCTCCGCATCAATCTTTTCTTATCAACACCAAGCCATTCAGCCGAGCAGATTCCGTAATTTTACCTCGTTAAATTTGTTGAGCATTGGTCAATTGTCAATCGTCAATGGTCATCCTTAGTTAACTCATAACTCAAAATTCATAACTCATAATTCAATAATGCAGTTTTCTCATTTACATGTTCACACCCAGTTTTCATTATTAGATGGTGCCGCTGACATTTCATCGTTGTATAAAAAGGCCATTGCCAATAAAATGCCCGGTATCGCAATTACTGATCATGGAAATATGTTTGGCGCTTTTAAGTTTGTTGCTGAAGCCGAAAAGCATAATAAGAATGGTACAGTAATCAAACCAATAGTTGGTTGCGAGTTTTATGTGGTTGAAGATCGGCATAAACGTCAGTTCACTAAGGAGGATAAGGATGTTCGTTATCATCAGTTACTACTGGCAAAAAATGCGGAGGGTTACGCTAATTTGGTGAAGCTTTGCTCGTTGGGTTATGTGGAAGGATTGTATGGCAAATATCCTCGCATTGACAAAGAGTTGATCTTGAAATATCACAAAGGATTGATTGCAACCACTTGTTGTATTGGCGCTTCGGTACCAAAAGTTATTTTAAAGAAAGGCGAGGCTGAGGGAGAGCAAGAATTTTTATGGTGGCTAAATATTTTCGGTGAAGATTATTACGTAGAAATACAGCGACACGATATACCTGAGCAAAACACAGTGAATGAAGTATTGTTGCGTTTTGCTGTTAAACATAATGTGAAAGTAATTGCCAGCAACGACTCTCACTATGTAAACCAAAATGATGCAAATGCACACGATATTTTGTTGTGTATAAACACTGGCGCGAAACAAAGTGAGGACACCATTAAGGAAGCTGTGGCTGATGATGATGTTAATGTGAAAGGAAAACGTTTCGCATTTTACAACGACCAGTTTTATTTCAAAACGGGCGAAGAGATGGCAACCCTTTTCAAAGACATTCCTTTTGCAATCGACAATACCAATGAAATTGTTGACAAGATTGATGTGTTGAAACTCAAGAAGGATATTTTGCTTCCTCATTTTACCATTCCTAAAGAATTTGTTAGTCAGGACGAATACTTGCGCCATTTAACTTATGAAGGTGCCAGAAAGCGCTATATCGATATTACGCCTGAAATTGAAGAGCGTTTGAATTTTGAATTGTTTACGGTGCAAACAATGGGTTTTGCCGGATACTTTCTTATTGTGGCTGATTTTATTAAGGCCGGCCGTGATTTAGGAGTTTTTATTGGTCCTGGCCGTGGTTCAGCTGCCGGATCTGTAATTGCCTATTGCATTGGCATCACCAATATTGATCCTATTAAATACAATTTACTTTTTGAGAGATTTCTAAATCCCGATCGTAAGTCAATGCCCGATATTGATACGGATTTTGATGATGTAGGTCGTCAAAAAGTAATTGATTATGTGGTAGAGAAATATGGCAAAAACCAAGTGGCGCAAATAATCACCTATGGTACCATGGCTGCGCGTTCAAGTATTAAAGATGTAGCACGTGTGCTCGATCTTCCGTTAAACGAAGCCAATGCACTGGTTAAATTAGTTCCTGAGCAAGTAGGTGTTACATTACAAAATGTGTTGCTGTCTCCCATGGAAGGCGAGAAAAGTGTGAAAACACTTTTCAATAGTGATGACATTGAAGATGTAAAAAAATTACGTGCAATACATGCCGGTGATGATTTACCATCGCGTGTATTGAAAGAAGCATTAATACTAGAAGGATCAGTACGTAATAGTGGTATTCATGCATCAGCAATTATCATAGCACCCAAAGATCTCACCGAGATTGTTCCGGTTTCTACAAGTAAAGAAACCAATTTGCTCATTACCCAATATGATGGCAAAGTGATTGAAGATGCAGGGGTAATCAAAATGGATTTTCTGGGTTTAAAAACACTAACCATTATTCGCGATGCATTGCGTTTGATCGAAGAGCATCATGGAATTAAAATAGATATTGATACTATTCCGCTTGACGATAGCAAAACATTTGAGCTTTATCAACGTGGAGAAACAAACGGAACTTTCCAGTTTGAATCTGCAGGCATGCAGAAATATTTAAAGGAACTCAAGCCTGATAAGTTTGAAGATTTAATTGCAATGAATGCCTTGTATCGCCCTGGTCCGATTGAGTATATCCCAAAATTTATTTTACGTAAGCACGGTCGTGAAAAGGTAAGTTATGATTTAGATGTGATGCAGGAACATCTTCAGGAAACTTATGGCATAACAGTGTATCAGGAGCAGGTGATGTTGCTTTCGCAGAAGTTGGCTGGCTTTACCAAAGGTGATGCAGATACTTTGCGTAAGGCGATGGGTAAGAAGCAGAAGGATGTGCTTGATAAAATGAAAAGCAAATTCATGGAAGGTTGCAAAGCCAATGGTCATGATGAAAAAGTGTGTGAAAAGATTTGGAAAGATTGGGAGGCATTTGCATCCTATGCTTTTAATAAATCGCATAGTACCTGTTATGCATTTGTTGCATTTCAAACAGCCTATTTAAAAACACATTATTCTGCTGAATACATGAGTGCTGTGCTCACACACAACTTAAGTAATATTGATAAGATTACTTTCTTTATGGAAGAGTGCAGGCGAATGGGTATTCCGGTTTTAGGTCCTGATGTAAACGAGTCGCAATACAATTTTGCTGTTAATAAAAGAGGTGAAATCCGTTTTGGATTAGGTGCAATTAAAGGAGTAGGAGAGTCGGCAGTACAATCCATCATCGAAGAAAGAATTGCAAATGGATCATTCAAAAATATTTTTGATTTAACACAACGCATTTCCGGTAAGGCGGCTAACAAGCGCTGTTTAGAAAGCCTGGCACAAGCTGGGGCATTCGATTGTTTTGAAGGCATTCATAGGGCTCAATATTTTGCCACCGATGGAAAGGATAATGCCTCCGCCATTGAACGTGCAGTAAAATATGGTAGTGCATATTCTAGTCAACAGAATAGTTCACAGCATTCATTGTTCGGTGATGCGGGTAGTGCCACAGAAATTCCTGCACCTGTTTTAATAGCATGTGAACCTTGGTCAAAGTTGGAAGAATTGAAAAAGGAAAAGGAAGTAATTGGTTTTTATATTTCAGGACATCCGTTAGATGGTTTTAAGTTTGAGATTAAGAATTTCTGTAATATTAATATTGAAGAGTTGAATCAGAGTTTAGACAAGAATAAAAATCGAGATGTGAGTTTTGCTGGTATTATTACTGATGTTAATCATCGCATGAGCAAAAACGGAAAGCCTTTTGGAAGTTTCAATATCGAAGATTTTAGTAGTTCTATGCAGATAACATTGTTTGGAGAAGATTATGGCAAACTCAAGCAATTTCTGAATCCTGAAAGTATAGTTTACATCAAAGGAAAAGTATCAACCCGATATAATTCGTCTGATGATTGGGAGTTTCGTCCCAATTCCATACAGTTTTTGTCTGATATTAGTGACAAGATGACAAAGCAACTTAATGTTAAAATGAAGCTTTTCGATGTAAACAAAAACAACATCTCTAAATTACAAGAGTTATGGGATGTAAACAAAGGAACTGTTCCTGTAAGAATGCAGATTGTTGACGATGAAAAAAACTGGGTAATACCATTTATGTCTAAACTTCATAGAGTAAAAGTAAATAGCCAGCTTGTAGATGATATGAAAGAGGTGATGAATGTGGAGGTGACAATTAATTAAGAATTAGTGGCAACTGCAATTTGTTTTATCAATACTTTACTGACAAAATAACCTCTAACTTTGCATGGCTTAATAATTGAAAAGCAGATTGAGAACTTAATATTTACAATTAAAAATCATAAAAAACTATGGCACTTGTATTAACAGACGCAAATTTTGATGAACTTGTACTAAAATCAGATAAACCAGTATTGGTGGATTTTTGGGCAGAATGGTGTGGTCCTTGCCGAATGGTAGGTCCGGTAGTGGAAGAATTAAGTAAGGAGTATGATGGCAAAGCTGTTATCGGTAAGATGGATGTTGACAGTAATCCAAATATCTCTATGCAGTTTGGAATCAGAAACATACCTGCATTGCTTTACTTTAAAAACGGCCAAGTGGTTGATAAGCAGATTGGTGCAGTTCCAAAATCGGTACTTGCAGGTAAACTGGAAGCACAGTTAAAATAATAGGATTACTTAAAATTCAGCAACTCCGGGGTCAATTAGTTGATTCCGGAGTTTGTTTTTCAATTATTTTTTGCATCTTTGCCGCCCCTTATTTGGAGAGTAAGGGGATTTAAACAAAAAACTATAAAAAATGCCAGCAAAAATTAGATTACAACGTCATGGTAAGAAGGGAAGCCCTTTTTTCCATATTGTGGTGGCGGATGGTCGTGCTCCGAGAGATGGACGTTTCATTGAGAGAATCGGTAGTTATAACCCGATCTCAAACCCTGCTACAATTGACTTAAATACCGAGAAAGCAGCGGATTGGCTCATGAAAGGCGCTCAACCTACGGATACGGCTCGTGCCATACTCAGTTACAAAGGAGTGATGCATCGTGTGCACCTTAATAAAGGTGTTAGCAAAGGTGCTTTAACCCAGGATGCAGCGGACGAAAAATTCGCGAAAGGGTTAGGTGAAAAGGAAAGTAAAGTAGACCAAAAACGTCAAAAGCTATCTTCCGCTAAAACTACTGAATCAGCATCACGCTTAGAACAAGAAACCAAAGTGCGTGAAGCACGTGCTGAAGCCGTTAGGTTAAAAGCACAAAAGGAGCTGCTTGAAGCAGAGGCAGCCGCTAAAGCAGCAGCCGCACCAGCTGAAGAAGCTGCAGCTCCTGAAGTTTCAAGTGAAGGTGGAGATGCACCTGCAGAAGCATAATTAGAAAATTAACGATTATCATAAACGTCATTGCAATAGTTGCAATGACGTTTTTTCTTTTATTTAATCTCAAATGCAATATCCCAATCATTATCTTTTAGGAAAAATCATCCGGACTCACGGAGTAAGGGGTGATATCATCGTTTTTCTGGATGTGGATGAACCGGCCCGCTATTTGAAAATGAAAAGTGTTTTAGTCGAAATAGCTGGCGAATTGAAAGAGTACACTGTTAAAAAGGTGAGTCTTCAACCCAGAGATAAGTCTGCAATAATTCATTTGGCGGGAGTGGATGATATGAATGCAGCAGAACTTTTGTTAAAGTATAATTTGTTTCAGCCATTGTCAATGTTACCGAAAATGAAAGGAAACGATTATTATTTTCATGAAATAATTGGTTTTGTTGTAGTCGATAGTTTGTTGGGTGACTTGGGGGTAATCAAGGACGTTTATGACTTGCAACAACATCCGGTTGGAGTTATGTTTTATAAGGATAAGGAGGTTTTATTTCCGATTTCAAACGAAACGCTTCAAAAAATAGACAGAGAAAATAAAAAGATTTTTGTAACGCTTCCTGATGGATTGCTGGAAGTATACATGAGTTAGTGATTTACTTTTTCAAGCAGCCCATCGTTGAATTTTAATATCGAGATGGAGTAATTTTCAAATCCACAATTACCAGAAATCCTAACAGGCTTAAATTCACTGAGTGTAATGGAAGAGATGGTTTTAAAATGATCTAATTCGGAATAGCTATTCTTGGAATTTGACTGTATCCAATTTATTAAATCATGTGCTTGAAAGGCAGAATAAGAAGGGTCGGCATGATAAGATTCGATAAATTGTTTTCTGAATTGTTTAACCGATTCTTTTTTATAGTCAATATAACTGGCATTGAATATATGAGTTTTGAATGTTTCCAAAAGAGTAGGATCAATGGATTCAAAATGTTCCCAGGTGGGAAGTCCTGCAATCGTAATCCGGTAATCTTTTAGGTCGGATAATTTATTTAGTAGAGAAGATAAATAGGATTCGTCAGAGGAAGGTATTAAAAGAATATTTTGTTTGGATTTAACAAGTTTGGTTTTGATATCATTAAATTCTCCTTTCACTTTTAGTACTGAATTATGGTTTGTTAATGAATCTAATTCTGTAAAAAACAAATTGGCTAGTTCTGTTTCTTTTTTATTGAGGTCGCGATTAATGATCAAAAAAGTGGATCCTGAAAAAGTACTGTTAAGATAGGCTGACATGAGTTTACATTGTGTGCTATTATTGGGAGCAACCAAAAATGTTTTTCCATTATCAACTAAGCAATTTGAATTGTTTCCTTGTAAAAGAAACAGTTCATATTCTCTAATACTTGAAATTTTAGCGGCAAGCAAATTCCATGAAGGAGGAAGCATTGCCATTACCAAATCGCTTTTTGAAACAGCTTCACTGTTTAATAATTTCCAGAGTGATATGGAATCACGATCAGCGTCATAAACCGTATAACGAATGGGGTTTTTATTGTTTTTTGAAGTGTCGATCGACAAAAGAAAACCTTCGTAAAAATTTAATGCTTGCAATGAAGAAGGTAAAATTTCTAAATCATTTCCTGCTGAATCAGTTTCAAATTGCTTGTTGAGACTTAAAGGCAATAATAAACTGATGTGAAAATATTTTTGAGCCGGAACAATTACTGAGTCTTTAATAACTATTTGTTTTGTGGTGTCAACAGTTGCTTTGACAGGTGTATTTGTAACAACTGGTTGTTGTGTTTTGCAGGATGCAACAACCAGTATCAAAAAAACAAATAGATGGTTTGCTTTAATCATTCCCATTCAATTGTTGCTGGTGGCTTTGAGCTTATGTCGTAAACAACCCGATTTACACCTTTTACTTTATTGATTATTTCGTTAGAAATTTTTCCAAGAAATTCATAAGGTAAATGGCACCAATCAGCGGTCATTCCATCAGTAGATGAAACTGCACGAAGCGCCACCACATTTTCATACGTGCGTTCGTCACCCATTACACCAACTGAATTGATGGGCAGAAAAATAGATCCGGCCTGCCATACTTTTTCATACAGATTATGTTCTTTCAATCCATTGATAAAAATGGCATCCACTTCTTGTATGATGCGCACTTTTTCTTTGGTGATATCTCCTAGAATGCGTATCCCTAAACCTGGGCCAGGGAAAGGATGACGGTTCAACAAATCAGGATGCATAGCTAACGCTTTACCTACTTCACGCACTTCATCTTTAAATAAACTACGCAAAGGCTCCACGATTTTAAGATTCATTTTTTCAGGCAAACCTCCCACATTATGATGCGATTTGATGGTAGCCGAAGGACCTTTTACTGATACCGATTCAATTACATCGGGATAAATGGTGCCTTGTGCCAGCCATTTTATGCCGCCAATGTGTGATGCACTTTTATCAAAAGTTTCAATAAATACACGACCGATGATTTTGCGTTTGGTTTCCGGATCGCTCACTCCTTTTAGTTCATCATAAAAATGTTGGCTGGCATCAACTCCTTCAATGTTTAAACCGAGATGTTGATAGGCATCCAACACTTGTTCAAATTCATTTTTGCGAAGTAATCCATTGTTAACAAAAATGCAATGTAGGTTTTTTCCAATAGCATTATGTAGTAGCATGGCTGCAACGCCCGAATCAACACCTCCGCTTAAACCAAGTAAAACCTGATCATTTCCTAATTGTTTCTTTAACGATTCAACGGTTTCATCAATAAAGGAAGCGGGTGTCCAATCGCCACGACATCCGCAAATATCTATCACAAAATTTTTGAGTAGTTGTTTGCCTTGTTCCGAATGAACTACTTCGGGATGAAATTGCAAACCATATGTTTTTTCGTTGGTCACGTGATAAGCTGCCACACGCACATCATTAGTGCTTGCAATAACATTAAATGTGGAAGGTACTTCCAGTATTGTGTCGGCATGCGACATCCACACCTGCGATTCGGCCACAATATCTTTTAAGAATGTTTCGTGCGTATCTACCAATCGTAGATGTGCTCGACCATATTCCCGATGCTTGCTTGCTGTAACTTTTCCTCCGGCTTGCTGAGCCATCAGTTGTGCTCCATAGCAAACTCCAAGCACAGGTAATTTTCCTCGCAACAACAATGTGTCAATTACCGGAGCATCAGCATCACGAACTGATGAAGGTCCGCCACTAAGAATAATGCCATTTACATTTTCTGTAATTTCAGGAAGGTGATTAAAGGGATGTATCTCACAATACACATTTAGTTCGCGAACCCTGCGGGCAATGAGCTGCGTGTATTGCGAACCAAAATCAATAATTAAAATGGACTGATGCTTCATAATTATAAAATCGAAATGCGAATATCGAAATTCGAAGTTAGTTTTCGGATTTCGATATTCGCATTTCGGATAGTTAAACTTTATTTCTTAAATTTATTTCTTCTCGATTTTTTTTCTTTTCCTTCTTCTTCCACCATTAAACCTTCCCATGACGATTTACTTCTATCACTATTGGCTGCAGCACTGCGCTCACGAGGTTTAAAGTTTCCGGGCGAACCGTATTTGCTACTACTTCTTTCACCTTTGTCACCTCTTTCTCCTCTGTCGCTTCTTCCAGATGAACCACCTTTCGCATAGCTTCTTCTTTCTCCTCCACCAAAGCTACCTCGGTCTCTTCCACCTGCCGGTGCTTCGCCTGATATTTCAACACGTACATTGCGGCCACTATAAGTACTACCGTTAATGGAGTCCATTATCACTTTCATACGATCAGGCTCTACATCAACAAAAGAGAATGTGTCCTTTACATCAATGCGCCCGAAAATGGTTCCTTTCTCACCGCTGGTGTCGCAAAGAAAACGCAACATTCGGCTTTTGTCCAATCCGTCTTTAGCTCCAATATTGATAAACAGTCGTGAGCCACTGCTGCTTCCAAAACTACCTCTTGATCCTCTATCACGACTTCCTTGAGGATCGCGATCAAAACTGCGGTCGCGTTGCGATACATCTACGTTAAGATCAGGTGTCTTTTTGTAATATTCAAGAAAACGATTGAACTCAATGGAAAAAAATCTTTTGATCAAATCGTCTCTGTCAAGTTCTTTCAACTCCTCATGAATGGCAGGTAAAAATTTTTCTATTTCCTTTTCATTGATTTCAACGTCATGTACACGTTTAGCAAGGTGCATTAATTGTTTATCGCAAATTTCTTTTCCTTCCGGTACTCGCTCTTGCTTAAACTTGCAATTCATCTGCTTCTCAATCTGGCGAATCTTATAAAGCTCCTTCATATGAATGATTGCAATGGAAACACCTGACTTGCCTGCACGTGCTGTACGTCCGCTGCGATGTGTATAGTTTTCAATTTCATCAGGAAGGTTGTACTGAATAACATGCGTAACATCGTTCACATCAATTCCTCTTGCGGCCACATCAGTTGCAACAAGCAATTGTAATGAACGGTCACGATAACGACCCATCACTTTATCACGCTGTTGCTGACTTAAATCGCCATGCAATGAGTCAGCATTGTAACCATCTTTAATAAGATGTTCTGCAATGTCTTGAGTTTCCAGTTTGGTTCTGCAAAAGATGATGGCAAATATTTCAGGATTGGCGTCAGCAATTCTTTTTAAAGCAGCATAACGATCGCGAGCATGAACGATGTAATATATATGCTCAATATTTTCTGCTCCTTCGTTTTGACGTCCTACGCTTAATTCAACAGGATCATGCATGTATTTTTTTGCAATTCTTCTTACTTCCTGTGGCATGGTTGCAGAAAACAACCAGGTATTACGCTCAGATGGTGTCGATGAAAGAATCTCATCAATGTCTTCCTGAAAGCCCATATTTAGCATTTCATCAGCTTCATCTAACACCACATTGGCAACTTCATTTAGCTTTATTGCTTTTCTACCAATTAGATCGATCAAACGTCCTGGAGTAGCAACAACTATCTGCACTCCGCCTTTGATTGAGCGTATTTGATCTTGAATGCTTGCTCCACCATATACGGCTACAGTTCTAAATCCATCAATGTGTTTGCCAAAACTTACCAAGTCGCGGGTAATTTGTACACATAGCTCACGTGTTGGTGCAAGAATAAGTGCCTGTGTTGTACGAGATTCAAAATCAAGTAAATGCAACAAAGGCAAACCAAATGCAGCTGTTTTTCCAGTTCCTGTCTTAGCTAAACCTATTAAATCCCGACCACCTTCTAATAATTGTGGTATTGCTTCTTGCTGAATGGGCGTGGGTTCCGTAAAACCTAATTCAGCGATGCCTTTAATAATATCGCTGTTAAGGCCCAGCTCTTCAAATTTAATCATGCTGCAAAGGTACTCAAAAAGGGGTTGCCACCATGAGTGATACATGATGTTATTTACTCAAAATGAAGATATTAAGTCAATATTTGTTTAGAAAACTTGTAATTATTCTATTGTTTACAATGATTACCCACTTTTTTGACTTTAGTAATGCTATTTCAAGGTTTTGTTAATGGGCATTTTTTTTTGAATTGACAGCCACCTCTTGGTTTTTTAATTTTTTAAATTATAATGTTCGGGTTAATTTTTTTTTGAATCGGGTTGAATTATCAAAAGGAACCAATAAATTCTTTTTGTAATTACAAAGAATTATGTCCACTCACGACAAGCAATTGGCACTTTTTGATGAAAATAGTAATAGGTTTCTTACAACCGGTTTTTATTTGACAAGCTTTTTTTGTAGCTGGTTTGCTTCTAAAGTTATTCTTAATTCTAATATCCATCAGCTTAATTGATTTGAAATTGTAGTTAAACCTTACAATGTAGCAATTTGCATTCTATTGACTTCATTTATAATGAAACTGACAATAAATTGCTATCATAAAAAAAGAGTCGGGCAAGAATTTAAGTCTGTTCTTAAAAAAGGAAAAGCGATGCAGCAAATATTATCAATGAAAAGTATGAAAAAAGTAGTTTGTTTCTTATCTATTTTAATAACATTATTAAGTGCTAGCGAGTTTATTGTTGCTCAGCCACTAACAAAACCTGTTTATTATTGGACATTCGAGGGTTCGAATTCGCTAAAAGATTCGATGAATAATTCGAATCTGAATGCAACAAGTTACAAGTGTATTTATTCTATTGAACCTTCCACAAGCAGTAGTGTAGGTAACGCATTAAAGCTTGATACAGCTTCAAGAACAATTGTGGCTACCAGTAATTTTATATTAAATTCAAATGTGGCTATTGAGTTTTTATTTAAAGCAGCTCCTGAATTTAACTCAACTACTTTTATTAGAAGAAGAGACAATGCTTTTACGATTAAATTCGGATATCCATTTATACAGTTTATTACAACTACAACTGCGGGAACAGATAATTTTCAAGTGGACTTGGAAGGTATTGGGCGAGCTACTTATGGTTATTATACCGATGGTAAGTATCATCATATGGTATTTAAATATAACGCATCAACTGGAGTTAAGCAGATTTGGGTTGATGGCGAATTGCCAGCAGGCTTTTCAACAACCACACCACCGGGCACTTTTCTTGGCGGTGTAAATCCAGTAGATATAAATTCAAATACAAGCTATGCAAAATTTTTTGGTTGTTTAGATGAAATAGCATTATATGATCAAGACCTTCCAGTCAATAATATTTATAAGCACTATTTAGATTTCAGAACGCAAGATCATTACGCGTTCGTTAATTCACCAGTGCCTCCACCAGTAGCTGCTCCTGTTTCAGCTTCTGTTGATTTAAATGAGTATGCACCCGGTCATCCCAATTATACGGTATCTGCGGTGGCACAATTGCAAAGTTTTCCTATTCCAAGATATAAAAAGGGTCATACTTTATTGCCAAATTTTAATTGGCTGGGCCTTCGCTATTTTGCTGGCGAATCACAACCAGGTGTTAGTAGTGCTCAAAAAGTGATTAATAGTGTTGCAATTCAAAAGGAGCTTGCGAAGAATTTCAATTATTATTTAACTGTTTCTGCAAATACAGGAACTGCTTGGGG
>JANNXV010000110.1:0-3480 GCA_031409815.1 Bacteroidota bacterium | reverse complement strand
CTGTAGATGGTCTTGACTTTCTGGTATTGGATCAGAATACACAAAATGGAGTAGGGGTTTCTATTCCATAGTTGAAAAATATATAATCATCAAAAATATTTGCCACTAATAAAAATAATAAAAATCGATAATACATTTCATTACTAAAAAACTATTTCACATGAACGCATGGTACTCTAAGCACCATTTAAATTTTACTCCGCAACATTTATCAATAACAAAAAAGGGAACATTATCTTCTGTAAAATCTCAAAGGGTTTTGCTGCTGATTATTTTCTTTTCGTTGACTGCATTTTGGAATAATGCAAATGCTGCAACCAAAACATGGACACTGGCAGGAAGTGGCAGTTGGAATACTGGAGCAAACTGGTCAGGCAGCGCAGTACCTGCAAGCGGCGATTCTGTTGTTATCAATTCAAACGTAACAGTTTCAATTAATACGAATCCAAATACACTTTTAGCAATTAATATTCTTGTTGGAACCCTGCAATTTGAAAATGGAGGTAACCGGAGTGTAACGGTAACAAATTCAGTTACAATTGCAAATGGAGCAACTTTTAATGTTTCAAGCTCTACTAGTGATCGAACCCATACATTGACAATTGGTGGTAATCTTACAAATAATGGAACATTTAATATGTTTGCAATTTCAAATAGAGTGTGTAATGTGACATTTAATAAGAATGGGAATCAAACTGTTTCGGGTACAGGAACGACAACCTTTAATGGATTAACTCTTAATATGGGAGGTAGTATTGCCAATATTTTAGAAGTTCTTTCTCTTTATTCCCTTAATAGTTCAATTACCATTACATCAGGGACTCTAAAATTATCGGTTATTGGAGCTGTAACTATTGGAACCGGAAATTTAACAGTTCCTTCAATTGGTGGAATATGGGTGAACGGTTCAACTGTGACAGGTACAACCAGTGGTTCAGATTTTACACTAACCGGGCAATTAAAAATTTCCTCCGGAAGTCTAACTTTAGGTGGCACAAGCAATTCTTACGGTGATGATGTAAAATACAACTCAGGATCATCTTTTATTATGGATGGAGGTGCTTTTAATGTTACAGGAATTTTTGCACCAAGCAGCACCGGAACAAGTACCATTAATTATACGCAAACAAATGGAACTGTAACAGTAGCGAATGGCGTTGGTGATATTACGGATTTCTCAAATTCAAAAGCTCCATTTGATATCAGCCAATCCGGGTCTTCATTTACTATGAGTGGCGGTACTATCATTATTGTAAGGTCTAATCTAGAATTCAGCGGGGCTGATTATATTAATCTTGCAGGTACTAATAATGTAACCGGAGGAATAGTACAGATCGGAAATACATCATCGGCTTCCGCACTTATAATTGATATTAATTCGAATGTGCCAATTTTTAATTTAATTGTAAATGCGACCACCAATACAAAAATTGCAAGGTTGGTAACAAATGCCTTGACAGTTAAAAATGATGTAACAATTAATACTGGTTCAACTTTAAATTGTAACAGTTTGAGTTTAACAGTCGGTGGTAGTTTTGCAAACAGTGGGGTCTTTACTTCACCAGCAACAACTACTTTTAATTCATCAGCAATAGGTAAAACAATTTCAGGAAACCTGATAGGAACCAGTAAATTCCAAAGTATTGTATTCAATAATTCTTTAGGTGCCTGGAGTTTTTCCAATCCAGCCGAAGTTTCGTCCGCTTTTACTATCACCAATGGATCTGTAACAGCCCCATCAGGAAATTTAAGTGTTGCGGGTGCCTGGAGTAATAGTGGAACTTTTTTACATAATGGTGGAACTGTAATATTCAACGGCTCCTCCAATCAGAATATAAGTGGAAACAATGCAACAACTTTTAATAATTTTAATTTAAGCAACAGCAGTGGTGCAACACTAAGTGCCAGTGTTAATGCATCCGTAAATGGTATTTTAACATTTACTTCAGGTGTAATATCCACCGGAAATAATAAAATAATTCTTGGTGCTTCCGGTTCCGTTTCCAGAACTCTCGGTCACGTAAATGGAAATTTCCAAAAGAGTTTTTCAGGTTCTGTTCTTACTCAAAATTTTGAATTAGGCGATGCAGGAAATGCAAATTATACTCCTGCTTCTGTAACTTTTACAACTGTAAATGTTCCCGGAGATTTAACAGCAAGAACTACAAAACTTGACCGCGATTTAACCGGATCGAGTTTTATTTCAAATAGAACGGTAAATCGCTTTTGGACAATTACTAATTCCGGTATAAGTTTCGATGTTTACAGTGCAACGTTTAATTATTTATCAGGCGACAAAGATGCAGGCATAAATACTGATTTTCTTTATTGCGGTAAATTTGATTCACCGAGCTGGACGTACCCTGTTATGGGAAATCGCAATGGATCAAGTGCTCAGATTACTGGTGTAACCGGCTTCAGCGATTTTCAATTGGGTGATTGTCAAACTCCGGTAATAAACACACCTTTAGTAACCAATGCATTGTGTAATGGAACTAACGGTTCAATTTCAATATCAACAAGTGCGGGCACACAGCCATTAACTTATATGTGGTCTCCGGGTGGAGGTGCTACGCCAACAATATCCGGACTCGCACCCAATACATACACCGTTACTGTAACTGCTCAAGGCGGATGTACGGCTTCTACCAGTGGTACTGTTTTGTTAACCAGCATTGACGATAACAATGCCTGCACAACTGATGCCTGCGATACGCAAACAGGAGACATTACTCATACCGCATTCATCATCGACGACAATAATGCATGCACAACTGATGCATGCAATACACAATCAGGATCAATATCGCATACTGCAGTTATTATTGATGATAACAATGCATGCACCACCGATGCTTGTGATACACAAACTGGATTAATAACTCATACTGCAGTAATTATAGATGATAATAATGCATGCACAACTGATGCATGCAATACACAATCAGGATCAATATCGCATACTGCAGTTATTATTGATGATAACAATGCCTGCACCACCGATGCTTGTGATACACAAACTGGATTAATAACTCATGCTGCAGTAATTATAGATGATAATAATGCATGTACAACTGATGCCTGCAATACACAATCAGGATCAATATCGCATACTGCAGTAATTATTAATGATAACAATGCCTGTACCACCGATGCTTGTGATACACAAACAGGAGATATAACTCATACTAATGTAATTATTGACGACAATAATGCATGTACCATAGATGCATGTAATACATCTACAGGTGCAATTTCAAACACAGCCAATCCATTAATTGATGATGACAATGCCTGTACCACCGATGCCTGCGATACACAAACAGGAGACATTACTCATACTGCATTAATCATCGACGATAATAATGCATGTACCATAGATGCATGTAATACATCTACAGGTGCAATTTCAAACACAGCCAATCCTTTAATTGATGACGGCAATGCGTGTACTATTGATGCTTGTGATACAGGAACAGG
>JANNXV010000109.1:0-7167 GCA_031409815.1 Bacteroidota bacterium | reverse complement strand
CTGCGCTCCATCACTTTGAAGGTATTTGAGAAACTAGTTTGAACAACAACTGGATTTACATGCACACCGATAATGGGAAGTTTGAATTCTAGCAAGGGTTCTACAGGTAAATTATTCAATAGCCCACCGTCCAATAAAATGTGATTCCGGTATTCAACCGGTTTAAAAAGTACCGGTATAGAGCAGGAAGCCAGCAAGGGGCGAATGAGTTCTCCATCTGTAAAATAGACAGACTTGCCATTAATTATATCCGTTGCAGAAACAATCAGTTTTTTGGATAAAGACTCGAAAGAGTTTTCAGGAAAATACTTTTTTAGGAAAGGAATTAATCCATCCATTTTAAAAAGTCCGGGTTTTAGTGTCCCTCTTAATTTTCTAAATATTTTTTCTTTGATGAAAATTCGTTTACACTCGTCAGGTGTGCAGCCAGCTGCAATAAACGCTGCCGCTACAGCGCCTGAACTGGTACCTGATATACGATCAACTTGCACGTCCATTTCATCCAATGCTTTCATCACACCCAAGTGTGCAAACCCCCGAACACCACCGCCTGATAAAACAAGATTGATCATAAGGCCAATTCAATGATCGGGTCCCAAAATAGTTCTTTAAAGCGTTTCACTTTATCATCTTCCACTTCTATTCCTTCGCTTTCCAGTAATTGCTGCATCAGATGTGTACTACCAAAATGGTGTTTGCCGGTGAGTAATCCATTCCGGTTTACCACACGCTGAGCCGGAATAGGAGGGACCGTTATGTGCGAAGCATTCATAGCCCAACCCACCATGCGCGATGAACCCGCAGTACCCAGGTAACGGGCAATGGCACCGTAAGAAGTAACCCTCCCTTTCGGGATCAAACGTACCACTTCAAAAACCTGTTCAAAAAAAGTAATGTCTCCTTTCTTAGTAACGGTTTTCTTTTTTGAAATTTTATTTGAAGGTTTTATTCGCTTCACAATTTTTTTTTAGTGCATTCAAAAGCGCGGTTACTTTATAAGTATATCGAGTAGTTTTTTCGGGTCTTGTCGGTTATCCCAAAATGCGGTTATTATTATCTGATGGTTTGTTATCTTATAATAAATACTGAAATTTCCCATTGCTGATTCTCTAGTATCAGGATGGGTGGTTAGTTTAAATGCGGTAGGGTTGCTCACTATTACTTTAATTCTTTTCGCGGTTAGTTTAATCAGTTTCTCAGCATACTTTGATGATTTGTTTTTGGCAATCCAATATTTTAAGATTTCTCTCCGTTGCTTTGCAGCAGTTTCGGTCCATACTACAATCCTTTCATCCATTCCAAATCGTTTTTGTCAAGTTGGTCTTGAGCAATCAAACGGTTGTTTTCAATATCATTATCACTCAGTTTAAGCATCAGTAACTGTTCATCCGATAGCTTAACAACATCATTGTCAACCGAACTTTTTTGCACCAATTGATACAAAGCCAATAAGTAATCTTTATTGGTGATGGTAAGTAGTTTGTCAATAATACTGTTTCTGATATTATCTGCTGCTGCCATTAATAATTTCTTTAATGCAAAGATTATGAATTTATCTCACTCCACCACTAATTTCTTAGTGTACTGCCTCTCCCCATCATTCAGTTTTACAAAATAAATGCCGGCAGGTGCATTGAGGTTTATTTGTTTTGAAAAGTTGGTCCCGATTTTTATCGGGATTTTTATTTTTTCTGAATAAACTATTGCTCCCATCATATTGCAGATTTCTATTTGTGGGTTTGTTAAGGGGGTGTTTGCTGTGAGGGTGAAGGTGGATAATGTGGGGTTTGGATAAATATTTAAAATCATTGAATTCATTACTTGATTTTTTACATTTGTAGAGTAACCTATTTTAACAACGAAAACATCCTGCTTGTTGCTCCCATTATTCGTTAATAAAAAATTACCTAATGTGATAGTATTATCTAAGTACCATCCTGTAAAAACTGCATTTCCGGCAAAATCGAAAGCTACTCCGGTACCATCCCTAAAAGCCAAACCACTGCTTGAATCATACAACCAATTACAATTACCCGAACTATCTATTTTTGCAAAAAATAGGTCTCCACCTCCAACTGAATTCGTCAATATTTGATTTCCGATTTGAAAATTTGTGCCGCCATAATTCCCAGTCAGAAATAAATTTCCTGCTTTATCCACTGCCATTGCTTTAACAAAATCACCCGGATTGGAAAAGGAATTGTTTGTTGTGGCGGATTCTACCCATTGTATTACTCCTGAACTATCATATTTTATCACAAACAAATTTCCAGATCCAGGATTTATTAATTGATAACTTCCGATCGTGATTAAACTATCAGAAAAATTTCCAGAGACAAATAAATTTCCAATGGAATCTGTACCAATACCCGTTATAATTTGATCATTTACTCCTAAACAGGCTGCCCTTATTGCATTTCCCGATGAATCATATTTTGCTATAAATGATGAGGGAAATAAACCACTCGCATTACTATATGAAATCAAATTATTACCAAATTGAAGGTTGGAACTCCTGAACTCACCTGTCATATAAATCATTCCTGAGCCATCTACACATATTTTTTCTGCTATGTCATAATCAACACCGCCAATTCTTTGCGACCAAATGACGTTTCCAGATGAATCATATTTGGCAATGAAAATATCAGCGTTTCCTGCATTAATCAGTGTATCTGCACCAATAAACATAGTATCAGCTGTAAAATAACCTGCAACATTAACATTGCCTGCATTATCAACAGCAATAGAATTAATGAATTCATACGCAGATCTGCCTGCATTTCTGACCCAAATAACATTGCCATTTGAATCATATTTGACAAGAAAACTAGTAGAGAAAAAATTAGGATTAAATAATGTATCAGTGCCAAAAGCAATCCATTGTCCAGAAAACTGACCTGCAACATATACGTTTCCGAAATGATCAGCAACCACACATTTACTTTCTTCACTATTAAAACAAAGTGGTTTTTTTGCCCACACCAAATTGCCGTTTAAATCATATTTTACAAGAAACATATCAAAATTTCCAGCATTAGATAATAAGGGAATTGAAGCTGAAAATAGTGTAGCACTGAGAAATTTTCCGGTAACATAGGTGTTACCCCAATCATCTACGGCAATAGAATTACTTATATCATGATTATCACCTCCGATATCATTTGCCCATACGCAAGCCGGTACTTGAGCAAACATAAAGTTATAGTTAGCAAACAGCAGTATTATAAAAAATAAAATTGTGCAAATTTTGTTTTTCATCTTATCAAAGTATTCGCAAAGCTAAACTTATAAAATCAAAATATTCTACCAAATTTATTCATAACTATACAGGTCTGACGACAAAATCAAAAAAAAAACCTGCCTTACGGGTCAGGGATTTCAATCATGACAAAAAGTATTGTTATTTAACTTTTTCCATATTGCTCTGCGGAGCAGGAATGTTAGTAAATACGGGTGTGCAGATTGCATTTAAGGAATGAAACAAACCATGCCTTACCTTAAACATTCTTTTATCTTTGCGCCCTCTTAAAATCATATGATAAAAATTACATTACCTGATGGCAGCGTTCGTGAGTATGCCAAAGGAACTTCAGCGCTTGATGTTGCTAAAAGCATTAGCGAGGGTCTTGCACGCAACGTGCTGGCAGCAAAAGTAAATGGCGAAGTGCGCGATGCATTGCGACCGATTGATACCGATGCTACTTTACAATTGCTAACGTGGAACGATGCAGAAGGCAAAAGCACCATGTGGCATTCGTCAGCGCATTTAATGGCCGAAGCGCTGGAGCATTTTTATCCGGGAGTTAAGTTTGGTATTGGTCCCCCGGTCGATCATGGTTTTTACTATGATATTGATTTAGGCGAGCACAAAATAACACCCGAAGATTTTAAAAAGATTGAGGATAAAATGCTGGAGCTTGCAAAGCAGGCTAACAAATACGTTCGTAAAGAAGTAAACAAAGAAGAAGCCATCAGCTATTTTACTGAGAAGGGCGATGAATACAAACTCGATTTACTGAAAGACCTTACTGACGGCAGCATTACTTTTTACACTCAAGGGAATTTTACTGATTTGTGTCGCGGCCCGCATATACCTGATACCGGTTTTATCAAAGCTGCCAAGCTGATGAACATTGCCGGTGCTTACTGGCGTGGCGATGAAAGCAAAAAGCAATTAACCCGTATTTACGCCATCACTTTCCCGAAGCAAAAAGAACTAACAGAATACCTTGAAATGTTGGAGGAAGCCAAAAAACGCGACCACCGCAAAATCGGAAAGGAGTTAGAGCTATTTACCTTCAACGAACATGTGGGTCCGGGTTTGCCTTTATGGATGCCCAATGGAACGGTAATTATAGAAGAACTGGAAAAACTGGCTAAGCGTACAGAATTGCAGGCTGGTTATCAGCGCGTACGCACTCCGCATATTGCTAAGGAAAGTATGTATATCACCAGCGGTCACTTGCCTTATTATGCCGAGAGCATGTATCCTCCTATGATCCTGGAAGGGGAAAAGTATTATCTCAAAGCGATGAACTGCCCGCATCATCACCAAATTTTTGCGGAAATGAATCCAAGTTATAAAGAATTACCCATTCGCCTTGCTGAGTATGGAACTTGTTACCGATACGAGCAAAGCGGTGAGTTGTTTGGATTAATGCGTGTACGCTGCCTGCAAATGAACGATGCGCATATTTACTGCACACGTGATCAATTTGCTGATGAATTTCGTGCGGTAAATGATATGTATCTCAAGTATTTTAAAATATTTGGTATTGATAAATATGTGATGCGTTTTTCGACTCACGAGCCTTCAAAACTGGGTAAGAAATATGTAGATAATTCGGAACTATGGCTACAAACCGAAGACATGGTTCGAAATGTATTAATCGAGTCAAAAATCCCTTATGTGGAGGTGCCCGATGAAGGTGCATTTTACGGTCCTAAGATTGATGTTCAGGTTTGGAGCGCCATTGGTCGTGAGTTTACCCTCGCAACCAACCAGGTAGATTTTGCTGTTCCGGCCCGTTTTGGACTTTCATTCCGAAATGCCAATAACGAGCTAGAAACACCCATTTGTATTCACCGTGCCCCTTTGGGAACTCATGAACGCTTTATCGGCTTCCTGATTGAGCATTATGCCGGTAATTTCCCATTATGGATGGCTCCAAAGCAAGTAACCATTCTGCCAATCTCCGAAAAGTACAATCAGTATGCAAAAAATGTTTCACGGTTACTGAATAATTCCGATATTCGCGCCCTCGTTGACGAAAGGGACGAAAAAATCGGTAAAAAAATTCGTGATGCCGAGATTAAAAAAATCCCTTTTATGCTGATTGTAGGAGAGAAAGAGGAGCAGGAAAACGCTGTTGCAGTGCGTAAGCACGGGCAGGGCGATCAGGGTTCGTTAACGGTAGATGCATTTATTGCATCAGTGAGAGCAGAAGTAGATAAATTATTAAGTCAATAAAAACAAGGAGGATTTATAGCAACTTTTTATAAACCAAAGCCCGCGGGAGGAAGCGGTCCACGTAAGCCATATCAGGGAAGCAGGTTCTTTCGTCCTAAAAAGGAGGCTGAACATAAGATCAATGAATTGATAACTGCAACTCATGTTAGACTTGTGGTTGAAGGCGTTGAGCCAAGAATTGTTCCTATTGCGGAGGCGCTTGAAATTGCAGGAGAAGCAGGTTTAGATCTGGTTGAAATTGCAGCAAATGCTGAGCCACCGGTTTGTAAAGTAGTTGATTATCAAAAATTCTTATACGAGAAGAAAAAGAAAGAAAAGGAAGTAAAAAGTAAGTCGGCAAAACAAGAAGTAAAAGAAATTCGTTTCGGACCGAATACTGATGATCATGATTTTAATTTCAAATTAAAGCATGCTATGCGTTTCCTCGAAGATGGCGATAAAGTTAAAGCCTATGTTCACTTTCGTGGTCGTTCTATCACATACAAAGAAAAGGGAGAAATTATCCTTCTAAAGTTTGCTACTGCTCTGGAAGATTATGCCAAGGTGGAACAATTGCCAAAGTTGGAAGGGAATAGGATGTTCTTGTTTCTTGCTCCTCTTCCCAAAAAGGTTAAGCCAAAAGAGTAGTGATGAGGTGATGAAGTAATTAGTGATGAAGTAAATAAATCCAAAAATCTTAAATCAGAAAATCTTAAAATCAGAATACAATGCCAAAAATGAAAACTCACTCCAGTTCCAAGAAACGTTTCAAGGTAACTGGTACCGGAAAAATAAAGCGTAAGCACGCTTATAAAAGTCATATCCTTACCAAAAAAGAAACTAAACAAAAACGTAATCTTACACATTCTGCTTTGGTTCATGTAACCG
The DNA here is from genome assembly GCA_031409815.1 of Bacteroidota bacterium. GTDB lineage: Bacteria > Bacteroidota > Bacteroidia > AKYH767-A > OLB10 > JANLUX01. The sequence goes on along the minus strand of JANNXV010000109.1, from coordinate 827 downwards.
ATGAATATCGTGTTAAGCGTATGTTAGTGATGGGTTAATGCTTAATCTACACCAATCTTTAATAATTGTTCATTTAATATAAACCAGGTTCTTAGCTTTAAGATTCCGCATTGATGTGGAGCGCTAACGCCAAAAAACAAAAACAAAATGCCACGTAGTGTAAACAGTGTCGCCTCGAAGGCGAGACGGAAAAAAGTCCTAAAACTTGCCAAAGGTAATTGGGGAGCAAGAGGAAATGTATGGACAGTAGCAAAAAATACTGTTGAAAAAGGTTTAGGATATGCCTATCGCGATCGTAAAGCTAAAAAACGCGACTTCCGCGCAATATGGATTCAGCGTATCAATGCAGCTGCAAGAGAGCAGGGCATGAGTTACTCAGTATTTATGGGTAAAATTAACAAGAGTGATGTAACACTTAACCGTAAGGTGTTGGCCGATTTAGCAATGAATCATCCGGAAGCATTCAAAGCGGTGTTGGACTCAGTAAAATAGAGATCACAAAACAAATCAGAAAAGGGAATCAGTAATGGTTCCCTTTTTTATTTTTAACAGATTTTTTAATCGGCAATGATACTTTAGCTTAATTATTCAGCATTTATAATTTTAGTTCAATTTTAAACAAAAAGAGCCACCTTATTAGGTAGCTCTTTTTGTTTAAAATTGTTTTATAACCTTATGCCTGAGCAGTAGGTCCACCAAAGTTCATTGGTAAACCAACACCTTCAGTTTGTTTGATAGTGCCATGTATGGCTTCAAACTTGCCGATATTATCTTGTAAAGCTGCAAGCAATCGTTTTGCATGTTGAGGTGTTAGCACAATACGAGAT
>JANNXV010000108.1:0-10732 GCA_031409815.1 Bacteroidota bacterium | reverse complement strand
GATTGACGTATCCACCAAACAGCATAGGAGATAAATTTAAATCCACGTTTCTCATCAAATCTTTGAGCAGCCTTAATAAGTCCCAAGTTACCTTCGTTAATCAAATCGCCTAAAGTGAGTCCTTGGTTCTGATATTGCTTAGCAACAGAAACCACAAAACGTAGGTTTGCCTTGGTCAATTTTTCCAATGCATCTCGATCACCCAGTTTAATTTTAATGGCCAGTTGAACTTCTTCGTCAGGTGTTAATAACTGCACTTTTCCAATTTCCTGCAAGTACTTGTCTAGCGAAGCAGTTTCACGATTGGTTACCTGCTTAATAATCTTTAGTTGTCTCATACTCATATATTAATGCTTAAATACAGTGACTAAAACGACTTTGTTGGAAACAGGTTACAATTGTAACCTTTCCAAATTGATCATTCATTGTAAGGAATAGCTCTGTATGATGCATTGTTGCTTTGGATATTAACTGCTTAACGAAATACCTTACAAAAAGTTTCAATAAAAAGGGGCTTGATCTCCATTAACTTATTCGACTTGATACACAAGCAAATGCCTTATGATATCAATAGCCTTAATTTAAAAAGAAAAATATAAGATTCGAATCATCTGAACGGTGTAAGTTTTTTGAATTGATTTTAAAAAATGTGTAGTATTAGTGTAAATAACCAACAGGGTTTATATTTGTACGATGCACAATTACATCTCTAAATCAAGTACAATCACTTTCGTTTTTTTTCTACAATTATTGTTTTCTTGTAGCACGAAGAAAACCAGTAGTTCATCTGAAGTTTCATCAGATACACTGGGCTATATAAAGTTTGGTGAAAGTGAAAATTATGATTCAACATGGTCTAAGGAGAACATGGTTATAGTGCATACCATTGCTGACCCTGACGATATGCATCCAACAAATGGAACCACTGCCATAAGAGCTGAAATAAATTTATATACGCAACAATTTTTAACGCAGACCGATTTGCGATCGGCTAAATTAAGAGCCGGACTTTGCAAAAGCCTTCCAGAAGTTAGTGCAAATGGTTTGGAATTCACCTACGAACTTCGGCCTGAACCGAGGTGGGATAATGGTGCATTATTAACTATAAACGATATACTTTTTACCTGTAAAGCCAATAAATGCAAGCTCACTAATAATCCTTCAGCAAAACCTTATTGGGACAATGTAAAAGATATAGTTACCAATCCAACTAATGACCGGAAATTTAAAGTGATGATGAAAGAGCAGTATATACAGAATATCGCATTTTGGAGTGACTATCCAATTATGCAAGCTTCGTTTCATGACCCCAAAAATATTTTAGCTAACTATTCAATACAAAAATTGGATGATTCAACATTTGATTCGGGCAAACATGCCGACTTAGTGAAATGGGCTGAGGATTTCAATGATTCTAAATACGGGCACGATATAAATTTTTTGAATGGAATTGGAATGTATAAAGTACTTTCATGGGAGCCGGGCCAATCTGTAACACTTGAAAAGAAGCGAAACCATTGGTCAAAAGAATCAACAAATTATTTTGAGGCGGCTTACCCTGAAAAAATTATTTACAAAGTCAATCGCGATGCAACTACTCAAATGCTCGAATTTAAATCACAAAGCATGGATGCATCAGGATATATAAGCACAAAGACATTGTTTGATTTAAAAGAAGATCAATCATTCAATAAAAATTATCACTCCGAATTTGTTCCTACCTATGCATATGCCTACCTTGCTATGAATATGCGCCCTGATGGAACACAACATCACAAAATATTTACTGATCAAAAAGTGAGAAGAGCAATGGCCTTACTAACTCCCTGTGATAATATTATTAAAATAATTAATAAAGGAGTTAATAAACGAATACCAGGACCTGTTTCATTTTTGAAACCTGATTTTAATAAAGAACTTTCCATTTTACCATTTGATATTAAAGAAGCAATTAGATTATTGGAAGAGGCAGGATGGAAGGATACCGACAGCGATAATATAAGAGATAAAATGGTGGATGGCAATAAAATAAAACTCGAATTCAATCTCAATTACCTTACCACACAAGTTGAGTGGAAGGATATGGCAATGATGATAATGGAATCAATGGCTAAAGCAGGCGTAAGAGCAAATCCAACACCTATGGATCAAACAATGTTTTTTACTAATGCACGCAATCACGATTTTGACATGATGTTAGGATCGCTTGCTAACAATGCTTTGCCTGAAGATTTTACTCAGGTATGGCACACACAAAGTTGGGTTACCAACGGGATGAATTATTCTGGATTTGGTAATGCAACCAGCGATGCTTTAATTGATAGTATTAAGATTACGCTGGATGATACTAAGAGAAATGAAATGACTAAACGACTTCAACAAATGATCTATCAAGAGCAACCTTTTGTTTTTTTATACAACAGTGTTCGCAGAAATATTTTACATAAACGATTTAATAACGCAGAGTTTTACTTTGATCGTCCCGGTATTCTTTTCAACAATTTAAGGGGAATAGGTGTTGCTGCAAAGGATGATGTAAGTGCAAACTAAAAGCAAATGCATTTCGGATATTTGATTAAGCGGTTGCTCACTTTTATTCCGGCACTATTACTTATTACAATAATTGGATTTGTAATAAGTATTAATGCACCTGGCGATCCTGTTGATCGATTAATGTCGGGTAATGGTGATGAAAACCAGACCAGCAAAATTTTGAAATCTAAGACCTATATTGAGTACCGGAAAAGCCTGGGCCTTGATTTACCTATATTTTATTTTTCCGTTCACTCATTGGCTGAGCCCGATACGCTAAACCGTATCGCTGCTATTCAACAGCGAAAATGGTTAGTTAATTTGTGTAAGCAATATGGAAATTGGAAATTAGTAACTGATTTTTATAAATCCATTAATGAAGCAATTCTAGCTAGCGCTGATGATATTAACGAACAACAAGAATTGTTGCAACTTTTTTCTTCTTCTGATTCAGCTGTTATAAAGCATCGTTTGCAATCAATTAATCCTTCTTATTCTAAACTAGCTGAGATTAAAGAAATCTTTGCTGAATTAGCAACACAAAAAACAGCTTGGAAATCGTATGTACCTGTACTCGCTTTTAATTATCCCAACCAATATCATAACTGGTTATTGGGCTATGGAAATCATAAGGGAGCCATCCGAGGTGATTTTGGAATTTCCTATATGAATCATCAACCAGTCGGACAAAGAATCGTGCAACATTGTGGCTGGACTTTGTTTTTTTCATTGACCTCCGTTTTATTGGCTTATTTAATAAGTATCCCGATAGGAGTGAGGGCAGCTGCAAAACCGGGTAGCAAGTTTGATAAAACTTCTTCCACTATTTTATTTCTTTTGTATTCACTTCCTTCTTTTTGGTTTGCAACTTTACTGCTAATGCTTTTTGCAAATCCAGATGTATTTGCATTTTTTCCGATAGGCGGAATAAAACCAATTACCGGCTTTTCGGCTGATATGGATTTGGTAGATAAAATTCGTATTACTATTCCCTATTTGATTCTCCCTTTGATAGCTTACACCTATAGTTCTATTGCATTTATAAGTCGAATGCTTCGTTCTGTAATGCAAGAGGTAATGAATCAGGAATACATTAAAACAGCACGTGCAAAGGGATTGAATGAAGTTACAGTGTTATATCGTCATGCATTTAGAAATTCATTATTACCATTGATCACCGTTTTTGGAAACGTGTTTCCTGCGCTGCTGAGTGGCTCAGTAATACTTGAAACAATATTCAATATTCCTGGGATGGGTGCTGAATCGGTGATGGCTGTGCAGAATTTTGATTATCCTGTTATAGTAGCTGTTTTCACTATCAGTGGAATATTGGCGTTAATTGGTTATTTGCTATCAGATGTATTATATGCAATTGCTGATCCAAGAATTAAGTATTAATCACTAACGATATGCTAAAAAAAATGATGCTACTAAAACATTTTAACATGACAGGGAAACTTAAGTTTTTCTTGTTTCTGTTATTACTGATTTCGTTATCAGCATCATTTATTGCCACTGAAAAACCTTGGTATGTTAACTACAAAAACAATTATCTTTTTCCTGCCTTTAGTTTTAAAAAGCAAATAACGATACATGATGAAATTGTTTCGTATGAAGATACAGACTGGAAACTTATAAAGACCGAAAAAATAATTTTCGCTCCTGTACCATGGTCGCCCGGAAAAAGTGATTTTGATAATGCAGGTTATGTAAGCCCAACGAGTCAACAATTTTTTCGCAACAACGAAAATAAATTGATCGAGATGCCTTTGCGCTTTCGTCATTGGTTGGGGACAGATAAAAGAGGCGCTGATGTACTTTCAGGTGTTTTGAATGGAGCCAGTGTTTCACTTTTTATTGGAATAGTATCCATGTTAATTGCAACAATAATCGGTTTGTTGTTTGGTGTTTTATCAGGCTATTATGGCAATTACTCAATAAGAGTTAGAAAAGGAGTAATTCTTAGTTTAATTCCCGGCATTTTTATTGCTTTTTTTTATGCTAAAATGATTGCCGATTTTAATTCCATTCTTTCATTTTTTTCTTTCTTAGCTGTATTTATAATCGTACTATGCCTATTTTATTTTTTCGGATTACGTTTTTCCCAACTCCGATTTTTAGCATCAAAAATGGTTATACCTGTTGATTCAATTATTTCGAGATTAATTGAATGGGTGGTTTCGTTACCTCGCCTGATTCTTGTTTTAACTATTGCAGCCATTTCTCATCCATCAATAATAAACCTTGTCTTATTAATTGGCTTAACCGGATGGACAGAAATTGCACGTTTAACCAGAGCTGAGTTTATTAAAAACAAACAATTGGATTATGTACAAGCCGCCCGTTCGTTAGGTTATTCTGATTATCGAATTGCTATAAAACATATTTTGCCAAATGCAATAACTCCTTCATTGGTAGCCATTTTATTTGGTATATCATCAGCCATTCTTGCCGAAGCAGGATTAAGTTTTCTGGGAATTGGAGTTCCTCAGGATAAAGTTACCTGGGGTAGTATGTTAGCAGCGGGAAAAGAAAATTTTCAAGCATGGTGGTTAGTTATCTTTCCCGGATTAGCGCTTTTTTTAACCGTTTTGCTTTTTAATGCAACCGCAGAAAGAATAAGAAATAATTAATTAGCATTGAAAGTCATTTACTCTTTAATACTGAAAACAATATTCGCTAAAACCAGCACCTGTAATTTTTCGTTCTGAGCAGTTATATCCTTCAAAAAAACGGTATCCTTTGGCTTAAGGTTGTTCATTGCTTTGCGTGCAAGAAGTGGGATTCCACCATTGCCAATTCCATAATCTTTAGTTTGCATTGGATTCATTGTTATAACTGAGAATGAAAAATTTTGTAGCTTGTAAACTTGGCCTTTATCATCAATTACTATTAATGGTAAACTATCAGCCCATGCCAATGCTTGTTCGAAGGTAACTTTAGATGAATTAAGTGAATCACAAGGAAGATGGCAACGAATAGGTTTTGGTTGTGATGAAGTTGTTTTCTTAGTTTGAGCCAAAATGTTTGACAATGTTCCAACCATTAGCAAGCAGATAATAACAATATATTTTTTCATGTTTCCTTTTTTAATACGTTACGAATTTTACTTTTTGATATAAGGATTACAAATTATTAAATGAAACTCTATTTACTTTTTAAAGCTACTTTAATCGTGTTTTAATTTCACTCATTTGTATGGCAGCTAATGCAGCATCTATTCCTTTATTACCATATTTTCCTCCTGACCTTTCAATTGCCTGTTCCAAAGTATCCGTTGTAAGTACCCCGAAAATCACTGGTAAATTATATTGAATACCAATATTGGTTAAACCATTAGCAACCGCACTACAAATAAATTCAAAGTGCCTTGTTTCACCTTGTATCACACAACCCAAACAAATAACTGCATCGTATTTTTTTGTGGAAGCTAGTTGGGCTGCAGCAGCTGTTAATTCAAAACTTCCGGGTACATTTAGCTTGGTAATGTTGGATGGCTTGGCTCCGCAATCAATTAATGTACTATTGGCTCCTTCCAAAAGTGCAGATGTTATCTGATGGTGCCATTCAGCTACAACAATGCCGAACTTATAAGGTTCGGCATTTAGTTTTTGGCTCTTACCTTTTGAGATATTGCCATGTGCACTCGACATGTTTTATAATCCGCTTAAAGCTTCAGAACGACCAATGTATTTATCAATATCTCTTGCTTCAGTACTTGTTGGAAAATCCTTTTTTATCTGGTTATAAATTGACAATGCATCTTTATAATTTTTCTGCATTTCATAAACCATAGCAGTTTTCATTAAAAATTGTGGACGTGTGAAATTATTTTCATCCCAATCGGCTGCCTTTTTATAATACTTTAATGCATCATCCAAATGATTTAATTCAAGGTGAGCGCCTGCAATTCCGCCTAAAGCTAAAGCTCCGGTTACATCATCCTCAGCATCGTAAGACGAAAGTGATTCAATCGCCTTTTCGTACTCGCCCTTTTTCAGGTAACTCATACCAAGATAATATTTAGCTAAGTTTCCGGAAGCTGACGAACCATAATTATTTACAATCTCTTCAAATCCAGGAAAACTTCCATCGCCTTTGATAGCAAGATTAACTGAATCCTCACCGAAATAACGCTCAGCCACATACATTTCCTTTTGAGCGTTTTCTTCTTGTGGCTTAACAACAAACTGCTGATAACCTAAATAAGCGGCCAAAATTGCAATTGCAGCACCGCCAATTATACCTAAACTTTTTTTATTGTCTTTAACGTATTTCTCAGCTTTATGAACTCCTTCGCTGAGATCAATAGTTTCGTCTTTTACTTCTGCCATGTTTTTTTAATGAGGCGCAAATATAATTCTTTTTCCCTATACAGGAAAACACTTAGGTTAGATAAAATTCAGGAAGTTATTAAGCTAGAAAGTTATCTGGAAATATTTATTCGCTTGTGTAAATCAGCTACTTGCGCCTTAAATTTCTTATCAGTGTCAATAAGATTATTTACTGTTCTACATGCATGCAAAACGGTGGCGTGATCTTTACCACCACAATGCATTCCTATATTTGAAAGTGACGATTTGGTAAACTGTTTAGAGAAATACATAGCTAATTGCCTAGCTTGAACCACTTCGCGCTTACGAGTTTTTGATTTAAGAACATCTAATGCCAATTCGAAATAATCACAAACTATCTTTTGTATGTAATCGATTGATATCTCATGTACTGTATTTTTTACAAACTTGTCAATCATTTGCTTGGCAAGTTCGAGAGTTATTGGCTTTTTGTTTAGTGATGACTGTGCAATGATTGAGATTAATGCACCTTCCAATTCGCGAATATTGGTTGTAATACTAAGAGCAATGTATTCTGCAATTTCATTAGGTAATTCAATACCATCAATATACATTTTCTTTTTAAGTATAGCAATACGCGTTTCCAAATCCGGAACTGATAAATCTGCCGAAAGGCCCCACTTAAATCTTGAAAGCAAACGCTGCTCCATTCCTTGCAAATCAACAGGTGGTTTATCGCAGGTTAAAATAATCTGTTTGTTATTTTGGTGCAGGTGATTAAATATGTGGAAAAACACATCTTGCGTTCTATCTTTTCCTGCTAAAAATTGAATATCGTCAATAATTAACACATCTATCATTTGATAAAAATGTGTAAAATCATTCTGAGAGTTATTCTTTACGGAATCAATGAATTGATGCATAAATCGATCACTGGGTACATATAGTACAGTGAGATTCGGAAAATTATTTTTTATGTCAATACCAATCGCATGAGCAAGATGTGTTTTACCTAATCCAACACCACCATATATAAGGAGTGGATTAAATGATGTGCCACCCGGCTTTTGTGCAACAGCATAACCTGCTGACCTGGCTAAACGATTACACTCACCTTCAATAAAATTATCAAACGATGAATTTGGATTAAGTTGAGAATCAACATCAATCTTCTTTAAACCTGGTATGATAAAAGGATTTCTGATACCTCCATTGATGTTAACCGGTAAACTTACGGATGGGTTTTTTAACCCTGAATTGGTTTTGGCAGGGAATTTAACTGTATATGGTTTAGTATTGTTAAGAGCGTTCTCCATCACAATGCTATACTCTAAACGGCCATCATTACCCAATTGATGTTTAATGGTTTTTCGCAGCAAGCCTATGTAATGTTCCTCAAGCCATTCATATACAAATTGGCTTGGTACCTCAATGGTTAGTTTAGAGTTGTCTAAACTAATTGGTTTAATTGGTTCAAACCAAGTTTTAAAATTTTGATCGTTTACATTATCTCGAATTAGCTTTAAACAATTGTTCCATATTTCTTCTGCGGTTTTAGATGAGTGTTTTATAACGTCTTTTTCTTTTTGCATTTGGTCTAATTCAACTTTTAAAATGTGGTATAATTATTATTTGAGGACTGTTATTTACTAGCACCTCTAAAGCGTTCGCAAATATTGTGTAAAAAAAGATTAAAAAAAAATTTTTTGCACTTGATTATGTAGTTTTTTTTGCAGGTAGTTTTTTAGAGGGGATTTTTAGGTTCAACATGATTTTTGTATGATTGTTTTTGCGGTGCCATGAGCAAAAATATATTTTGATTTTTTATCAATAAAGTAATCTATTCTTCCTAATTTGATCCCGGCCCAACCTACCTGTGCAATTAGTACTTCTTTATTTTCTCTATTAGTATAACGATAAGGTGTATCAATAAATGTGTGAGTGTGTGCACCTAATATTAAATCAATGTTCATTGATTTTTTTGCGAGCACCACATCTGAAACTTTATCATCAGGATATTTATAACCTAAATGTGATAAGCAAATTATGATATCACATTTTTCATTCTTCCGCAAGTGATAACTTATTTCTGCTGCTTTTTCTAATGGATTTAAATAAACGGTGTTTCCATAATTTCGTTTATCAACTAAACCATTTAATTCAATTCCTAATCCAAATACTCCAACACGTATATCGTCCACAACAAAAATTTTAAACGCTTGTGTAAAGCCGTTCATCACAGTATTTGAAAAATCATAATTTGCAGAAAGAAAGGGAAATTTTGCATGCGGTAATTGTTTTAATAGTCCTTCCAATCCATTATCAAAATCATGATTCCCAATTGTTGATGCATCGTATTTCATTGCACTCATTAACTTCAGTTCCAGCTCGCCTCCATACATATTAAAGTAAGGCGTTCCCTGAAAAATATCTCCAACATCAAAAAGTAAAACATTTTTTTCAGTGTTTCTGATTTTATTAATCAACGTCATTCGTTGTTCAGCACCACCCAATCCCGGAAACTTAGGATCGTTGATTGGAAAGGGATCAATATGACTATGTACATCATTAGTATGAAGTATGGTTATTTTAATTAATTCACGCGAAGCAACAAGTTCGCTTGGCAAACCTGTGAAGCCAACTAAAGCTGCTCCTTTCACCATCTGCGAAATAAATCTTCTTCTATCGCTCATAGCTAATTCTTTTATCAAGTGCTAATGAAATATTTTTTCCATTTCTGGTTTGCTCTTTTAGGTTAGCAATGATTGCATCTCTTAATTTTAAGTTAATATTCTCCTTAGTAATAGCAGACTTTAAAAACTCAAGGTTATCTCCACCACCAGCAAGGTAATCGGATGTAAGAATGATGTATGTTCTAGTAGAATCAAATTCGTTTCGGCCAATTTTTACATTTACCGCTTGCTGATCTTTTATTTTCATTTGCAAATTTGAAACAGGCATACCACCTTTTGCAGCAATAAAGTTTAATAATTTTTTAGTAGTAGAACCGTCAATTGTTAAAATTGTTAACTCGTTTTCAAATGGCATTAATTCAAAAACATTTTTCAGTGTAATACTGCCTTTAGGCAATGAAGCACGCAAACCACCATTGTTTAAAAAGCAAAAATCGATTTTTGATTTAAGATAAATTTTCTGCGACTCGTATAATGATAGATCAGCAACAAAATTGCCAAGGGTTCCTTCCGGTTGATTCTTCTCTAACGCTTGATCTGAAAATGCAACTACTTCATCCATTACTTTATTTAATGAATCGCGGTAGGGATTTATCAAATAATAAGCCCCTGAATCTATTGCAAGATTTATTGAATCGCTAAACTTATACTGTTGCGTTTCGTAATGATCAATTTTTTTTACGCTGCTGCATGAGGCGAGTAGAGCGCACAATAAAATAACTGGCCAACAATTTTTAATAGACATGAAATGAATAGTGTGGATTAGAAAAGCATTACAATAATAATCATTAGAAATGGAAAAAGTAACAATGAAAAAAAATATTTTTTTAGAAGCCGCAAAGTTGAAAACATATATTGTATACAATTCTTCGATTTTAACGCTACTTTGTTGTCATAATCTTTTGATATTCGCATCAAATAATTTAGATATGTTCCAGACAGAAACGCAACTACGAGTTAGGTATTCAGAAACCGATCGAATGAATTTTGTCTATTATGGTCATTATGCACAATATTTTGAAGTGGCCCGAGTGGAAGCCTTACGCTCTTTAGGAATCACTTATAAAAAAATGGAAGAGGAGGGTTTACTTTTGCCGGTGCTTGAATACTCTATCAAATATTTTAAGCCTGCCTTTTATGATGACCTATTAACCATACGCACCGTGATTCCAAAATTGCCCGAAGCAAGAATTTATTTTGATTACGAAACTT
>JANNXV010000107.1:0-1854 GCA_031409815.1 Bacteroidota bacterium | reverse complement strand
CAAACGGGAAGACTTGCTGAGCCGAATAGGTCGTCGTTTAGCCCAGATGGTGTATGGTGAATTCTGCACAAGGAAAGTGGACACTGCATTATTGACCGTACGATTGCCGTAACGGTCAAAGGTATATTGCTGCGTCAATCCCGTTCCTGTTTCGCCCAGATTATGCGCCGCTTTGTTTTCCCAAATGCCCGTGATCCGGTTCAGATGATCGTAGCCGTAATAATCCAGACTCATCGCCCATTCGGTCGCTGTGTCATTCGTTGGCACAAAGGTGTCCATCCGATAGATATTCCCGTTGTTATTCGCTCCACTGGGTGTGCCGTAATCGCTCAGATCGCTGTTATAGAATAACCGCAAGGCTCCGCGATTCCACGTCCATTCGGTTCCCATCCCGTCGGCATTGGAGCCGAGGCGAATGTCATACAACTGCTGCCGTTTGTTGTAGTGCATATTGTGATACAACGTTGTCGTCATCCCGGAAGGTGGTTTACCAAACTGTTCCTGCGTTAATTGTCCCGCCGGAGTGTACAACATGTCTGTGGCGTAATTGCGCGTCGTGCCATCGCCCAGATTGCCCGTGAACCAGCTCATCCGCACGACTTTGTTGTATTTGTAATTCACCATGCGATTATTCGGCAGAGGAGGAATTTACCGCGCTGTAGGAGGATAATTTCCCGAAATCGGTCAGGGTTGGTGAGGAAAGAGAATGGATATTTTCAATTTTTCTTATCCGGCAGAGATCAGAAAAATGATGTATACGACGAACGTGATCCAAAATCCACTTACACAAATTTTCTAACACCTTACGCTAAACCTACATTTTATTGGGCTTAGCGTAAACCATTTCGTAAATGGCAAGGTACAGCCGAATTTCTCCAGCTTTTCCACTTGTGAATGCAGTTCTCTTAATTACGATTGATACGCATAATTTTTGGTTTACCATTTCTGATCGCTACCGTGTAATGAAATAACTTGTTCTCAATTTTGAAATACTCCCTGCCCTCAAACACTTCTTTTTTGATTTTTAAATGTTCATCTATGAAAACTAGATTTTTGATTACTAATTGCTGATTAGTCTTATTTGCAATCCCTGCACTAAGATTCTTAACCAATAACTCGTAAGATTTAATATTGCTCCTATTTGGACGATTATCACTTGAGTCTTTTAGACCTGATTGTATAAATAATTTATCCCATAGTTCGGCTAATTCTTTATCGTGTGCAAGTTCGCCATCAATAAATACTGTTTTTTCTTCAACCAATTCTTTTCCAAGTCTCATTTGTATTAACGGTAAAGAATAGTCGAAATAGAATTCGGCAACGTAATACCTTAATTTATCTTTCTTAATAATCTTTTTTGTTCCACTAAGAAAGTAACTTTCCAGACCATACTTCAAATCTATGTTATCCACTTTTTCTAAATTGTAATAAGTTTCAAGTGCTTTCTTAGTGTTCATTTCAGAAAGTAAAATTTTGTTAAAATCCGAAATCATTGCTCGAATTTGTTGCTCATTTGTGCGACCGCCAGTTGTTTGAGAATAAACACTCTGAATCATTAATATCATCGTTATCACCAATATATTAATTCGTTTAGACATCATAAAGATCCTACTCCCTCTAAATTATTTTTTAGGTGTTTGCGGAATGTTTCGCAAAGGGTTCTCTTTGCCAAACTGTTTATTGTGTTTTTCTAAGTGATTTCCGCTTCTAACATCAGAATTTGGCGGTTCATAGTGGGCTTTTGATCTCTTACTTTCGTAGTCAATATCAATATCAGCAGTTTTATTATCTGGAAGATAACTAATTTGCGGGCTTGGAACTCCAAAATCCCCTCTAAAATCATTGGCATCCGTG
>JANNXV010000106.1:0-1879 GCA_031409815.1 Bacteroidota bacterium | reverse complement strand
CTCCCGTAAATGTATAACCATACTTAAAATGCACCAGCCAATAATCAAAACCTCCTTTGCCTGCATCTGTTTTTACAGCACTGGTGCCACTGTCGGCAGTGCCAAATAAATAAATAGAAGTATCGGGCATTATCACAAAATTTGAGCCATTATCACCACCGGGTCCGCCAAAGCGTTTATCCCAAAGTTTATTGCCTACACTGTCAATTTTTAATATCCAGTAATCACCACCACCATAGCCTGCTTCACTTACCTCAAAACCAATATTGCTGTTGGTATAGCTGCTTACCCAATAACCTCCACCGGGTGCCTGTTCAATCCAGTGCCCTTCTTCACTTGAATTGCCGCCATAGCGTTTATCCCACTGCTTATTACCCAATCCATCTAACTTAATTACCCAAACATCTGCACTACCTCTGCTTGGTTGGCTCACATCAAAACCCTGTTGCGATAGTGTAGTGCCAACTATTATATAACCCCCATCATCGGTAGGTATAATGCGATCACAATAATCGTTTTGCGAGCCACCAAACCTGTTGTCCCATATTTTAGTGCCGGCACTATCAATTTTAATCACCCATATATCATCTAACCCACGCGGTGTACCTGAAATTAAACCGCTGGCGGGGCTAATGGTAGTGCCGCAAATTATAAAGCCCCCATTTTCGGTAGCCAATAAAGATGTTCCTTGCCCATTACTCGCAGTTGATCCTTCTCTTCCACTACCACCATACACCTTATCCCATATTATTTGCCCGCTGGGGCTTAACTTAACCGCCCAAGAATCAATACCACCATAATTAACCACGGTTTTATCGCCTCCTATTGGTGAACCGGAATCACCACAAACTATAAACTCACCGGTGCTTAATTCAATAATTTCAGGGAATTCGTCACTTAATACTCCTCCTATAGTTTTATCCCATAGTTTGTTTCCATTCGAATCAATCATACAAACCCAATAGTCTGTTGTACTATTTGAGCCACGGTTAGGCTCTGATTTTTCGCAACCAATATCGGAGCGAGAACGGCACGCAAAAATCATTTGCTTGTTACTGCCAGTCATAAGCAAGTGAGGATGTTGATCAAATCCTCCACCTAAATCTTTATCCCATATAATATTAAAACCGGTATCAACCTTTAAAATCCAAACACCTTCCCCTTGCAATGGAGAATTACACAAGTGATCAGTTTTATCACCATTTACATCGCCAAATGATGAACCCTCCAAAATAAATTGGTTGTTGCCGGCATCAATCATGTTTGGCCACCTTTCAATCAGGTTGGTTCCGTACGTTTTATCGCCATACACTACAAATGTTTGAGCATTTATTTCGATAAATTGAAAAATAAAAATAGTTATTAGCAAGTATATTTTTGTTTTCATGATTATTCCGTTGTTAAATAAAACAAATAATAGCTATAACAGCGAATTTATTTTTCACTGTTATAGCTATTAAAATTATTAATTACCGATAAAAACCTTTGCTGATCTATTAATCAATCCATCTATCGAATGGATTTGTGAAAGGTATAGTGAACTTGGCAATTTAAAATCATTATATTTTAAATACGCTAAAATTTCAACATAATTTCCTGTTGTTTCAAACACCAATTCACCTTTTAAATTGTACAATTTAAAATTACACTCAACATCTGAATTAATCATACTCTCAGATACAATATTTTGTAGCGAGCCTGACAGTGTATTGGCTGTTCGCAAACTAGTAGCACTGCTCGCACCCCACAATCCTTTAGTATAAATATCGTGTACGGGTGTGTTATATAACACATTTACATTATAAGTTAAAAACAAATAATCTTTTGCATGCCTACCCGATAAAGATAAAAAAGCCACACTATCTGCTGTTACTAAACT
>JANNXV010000105.1:0-5508 GCA_031409815.1 Bacteroidota bacterium | reverse complement strand
TGAAATTAGTATTGTACAATTTTTCGCACTACTTCCTTCTTCGAATTGCTTACGCTTAACATATAAACGCCTTTGCCAAATTTAGAGATACCTATTTTTTTATCATAGGTTCCACTAAAGTTATTTAGCTTTTCTTCAAATACTGTTTCACCAATAGCATTCGCAATTATAACGGTATAATTATCAGTAGTTGTAATATTGAATTTTAAATTAAACTCTCCATTATTAGGGTTTGGAAATACTTGCAGCATATCAGCACTTGAAAGATCTGACAAACCTTGAACGCTACAGGTGTCATTTGCGGTGCAAATAGCTCTGGCAGTGTTACACATAATTGGTGTGTAAGCCCATGAGTAGAAGAAGTAATAATATCCGGGACTTCCGGCATTACTTCCGGTTACTGTTAAATCTCCATTTGAGCTTGTGTAAGGATAAACCGCTCCTGCATTATCTCTCCATAAATCAACATAACCTCTACACTTAATAAAATAATTAGTGCCCGGATATAAAGTAATGTTAACTGGCACTGTAAGTGGTGTTGTTTGATTAGTAGCTGTCATATAAATAGTGGTGTCGGCAAACGTATTTCCTTGTGCATCTAAAATTTCGATGGTTCTGTTTGCTGAAGAGTTTGGATATACATCAAATGAGGTGATTGTGACAGGGTTAATTACATCAAAGTACAAGCCTCTTATATCATTAGCTGTAAAGAATGCGCCTGCACCATTCGAAAAAGCACCTGAATACTCAGTACCTGCTCCTGGAAAATCTTCATCAACATAATAGTTAGTTGTACCTGCAATGTTTGGAGAAAAATTATTGCCGGTTGCTACCACGTTTCCACCACCAGGTGCATCCCACCAGCGCAATGTTCCATTGCCACTTCCTGTAGCCGATAAATTAACTGTGCCAGGTCCACATATGGTAGCGCCTTGTGTGTTAGGTGCAGCAAATGGACTGGAGCTAATGGTTATATAATTATTGGTAGTAGTTGCATTGTTCCCAATAGCATTGGTAACCGATAATGAAACAGGATAAGTACCTGGTGTGTTATACGCAACCAGCGGATTCTGTTGTGTTGAAGTAGATGGAGATCCTCCCGGAAACGACCAATTCCATCCGGTTGGTTGGCCTGCTGAGTAATCGTTAAACTGAATAGAGGCCCCAGGACATGAGATTTTTTTACTGGAACCAAATGCAGCTGTAGGAGCATAACTTCCGGGTACAAATAAGTCAGATTCCCAAATACCTCTTCCATAAGTTGAAGCACGTATTTTGGTTGGAGTACCATAAAAAATAGAAAGCTGAGTAATTACCACATTTGGAAGTCCTTGGTAAAATGGCTCCCAAACATTTAAGGTTACATCTTTGTAAAAGATTCCTACGTCAGTTCCAATATATACTCCATCATTAGCAGAGTTATTCATGTATGTAATACAGTTAATTGGAATATTTGGAAGTGAAGCAGATAAATTGGTCCAAGTGGCTCCTTGGTCTGATGTAGAAAAGACTTTATTGGTATTAGTAAATCCTGAATAAGTAATCCACGCTTTGCTGGCATCTGTATTACTACAAGCAATACCTGTTATAGTTCCTGAAGGAACACTGGTAATAGTTGACCATGTAGCACCTCCATCTGTAGTTAAATATAAAGATCCCGGTTTTGCCACCCAGATAACCTGATTGTTGGCTGGTGAAACAGTAAGAGTGGTAACGGTTGCAGTATTTGTAAAGCTACTCAGTTTGGTCCATGATGAACCACCGTTTATGCTTCTCCAAAGGTTAATGAATCCGGAATAAATGGTGCCCGGTACGATTGGATCCTGACTCCATGGAGTTACCCAAGCACCTGCTTCATTGATGTTGCCAACAGCTGAAGAAAAACTGGCTCCACCATTTGTTGATTTTTGAAGAGCTCCGTTGTAATATTCAGCCCACATATTTTGATCGTTGTTCCAATCGATAAAACACAACATACCATCTCCCCCTAATATCGAGCTCCAATTGGTGCCGTTATATCGATTGGTTCCGTTATCCTGCCATCCTTGAATTAATAAATCAGGGTTAGCAGCCGATTGACCAAAACCATACATCTGAGAAATTTCGAGGTTGTGATTTAAATTGGTCCAGCTGGAACCGTTATTAGTGGTTCTGTAAACTCCTCCATCACTTGTGGTATAAAAGGTTGTTGCATCAACAAAAACAATATCATGATAATCAACATGAGTATTGCCACCTACATCAATCCAACTTGTACCGGCATTTGTGCTTCTGATAAAATCAGTTTGTCCACCTATTATTACTTCCTGGCTGTTAGTTGGTGACGAAGCAATACACAAGTCATACCATTGTTGATTACCAAGAGCAGGAGCACCAACTAAAGTAAAGCTGGTTCCTCCATTGGTTGACTTATAAAATCCTTGTGTACCATATCCGGGTGCTGGTAAACCAGCAATTAAATAAACATAATTTGCATCAGCTGGAGTAACTGCAATAGCCATTCGACTCACATTGGTTGCAGTTGGCAATCCCGAAGTTATTTTGGTCCAGTTTTGACCGGTGTTAGTCGAACGGTAGAACTCTGTTCCGCAAGCATAAACAGTTGTTGGATCTCCCGGTTTAAATTCCATATCCTTTACACCACCGGTCTGAACCAAAGTAAAAGTAACTCCTGCGTCTGTGCTACGGTAAATTCCGCCTGAACCTCCGGCAATTATAATGTTAGTGTTTGTTGGATCAATTAATAATTTACTTAATTGTCTTGTATTACCCATATAAAAGGATAGCCCTGTTGGGTTCCAGGTTAATCCTCCATCTGTAGTTTTTAAAATCCCAACTGAATAGGTGTCACCACCATCTCCATCGCCTGTAGCAAGGTACATGATGTCAGTGTTGGTTGGATCAATCGCAATATCAGTGCAGCCAATTACGTGTGATAAGTTATCGGTATTAGTAGACCATGAAACTCCTCCATTAGTAGATTTCCATAATCCACCCCCAGGCGAACCAACAAATAAAGTGTTAGGATCGTTTGGATGAATGCGTATAAAATTTAATCGACCTGCCCCAGACAAATTCTGCGTGGCAGATGGTCCAATCAAAGTCCAGTTTCCTGCATTTGCAGTGTGGTATTGTTCATGATATTTACGAGATTCTATCCAAGCTTTAGAAGGGTCAAATCGTTCTCCGGTTGAAGAAACACGAGGAGCCATGAACCATTCCCAACGTTTGTATTGAGTATAGCCCGGGATTTCAGATTCTTCTTCGCCTGCGTCTTTATGGCCTTTGCCAAAAAAGCGTCTGTTTTTGCGCTCCATTTCGCGCTCAGCATTTTTGTAGTAGGTGTTAAAATCTTTTTGAACTTCAAAAAAGTTAACACTTGGATCTTTCATTTTTGAAACCCAGTCTTGCGCTGTTACAAAAATTGAGTTGAGAAGGAATGCTAAAAGCATCCCGGTTAATAGAATTGTTTTTTTCATATATGATGTGGTTTATGTTATCGTTATTTATAATCTCATGCTTATTTTATCATTTATAAAATATAAAACTTTACTAATATTTTTTAGTCTTATCAATAAAACAATTAATTCTTGAAAAAGTTAATGTTGTAAGAAATACTAATTCTTGGCATTTATTCAATTATTCCAATTTTTTGAACATACTGTTTGCCAGAAGAAGTAATCATTCGGATTAGATAAGTACCTGAAATTATACTTTGATTTTTAGCATTAATTGATAGGGTATGCATACCTTGACTTTCATTATTATTTACAAGTGTAATCACTTTTTTACCAGCTAAATCAAAAAGTTCAATCGTAACAAATCCCGCTTTATCTAAACTGTAATTAAGTGTTATGTTTTCTTTAGCCGGATTGGGCGATGCAATTATATACTCGGAAGAAGTGGTGAGTTGATTTATACCAACTGTTGAAATAGTTATCGTGTCGGTTTTGATATCAGTTCCACAAGGTGCAACCACAGTTAAGGTAACGTAGTAGGTGCCATTGGCCGTGTAGGTGTGGGTTGCAGGATTTACATTGGAGACCAAAGCTGAGCCATCACCAAAATCCCAGCTATAGGAAGTGGCAGAAGATAAATTGTAAGCTGATACTTGAACTGTTAAAGGGTTTAACATTGTTACTGAGTGCAGCGCTGATGTTTGTTTGGTAAGTGTAACTGGCACGGCCACCCAATTATTATTTTCGTTGCTTTCTAACATATTATTATCAGGGTCGGTAATAGAAACCACATAGTATTCACCATTGCAGACACCAGTTAAATCAATGCCCATGTTTAAACCTACCACATAAATATCGAGTGCTCCAACATAAATACCCTGATGTAAACCGCAACCGCTAAAAAACCCTAAGCCACTATTCGGAATATCAGCATTGTGTAATGTGTTACCAGCTGTATCTACACAATATCCATAATTGCCATCGCAATCGCCTAAGTTGATGAGGCAAAAACTTGTTTTGGTTCCGGTGCCAACAATTGGCCAGGTGGTTGCATCAGGATTCGTGGTTGCACTGCGAAGCGTAAAGTCAGCCCAATGGTCAACATGTATATGTCCATGTGTTGAGTGATAACTCATATAACCTGCAGTGCGTTCGTAACTGGTTAAGGTGTCCGAGGTATTTATTTTTTCATACACCACTTGGTGCACCACCTGTTTTATCGGGTCGCCATTAGGGCAAATGCTGGTAGTGCAAGGAACCAATGTGGTTCCACAGTAACATGAATCTACTCCAATAATTTCTAACGGCCCCGAACCAATATTTGGAGTTACGTTATCCCAATTGATATTTCCTGGTATTTCAAAAGCTGATTGATGCGTTATTGGATCGATGTCTTGTTCAATACTTAAATATGAACTGGTCATATCAGGCAACAATTCACAGGGGCCTAATGTTCCATCAACACACACACAACCATTACACATTGTAGGAGGTGGTCCGGGATCGGCAGGTGGATTAGCTGAGAATGTAAGTTGAAAGTTGGATACATATCCTGTATCCTGACCCGCCACATCGCGCACGGCAAAGTACCACCAACCATTTGGATCCTGTCCATTATTTAACTGATTTAACGATTCCAGTGGAATCCATGTACCAGTGAAAGGAGCCAGTCCATTAACAAGGTAGCCACTTGAACCATTTTGTGCAAGGCAGGTGCCGATATAGTTTTGAGAGCCACCACCAATATTATTTGCAATAAAAATGGTATTGCCATTTGGCGATTTAAGTCTTAACTCAAGGTCGCCCACGTAGGTGTGAGTAATATCAAAACAAACACCAGCTAATCCAAAAGTGCTATCTATTGTAATTGGTAAACCTGAAACAAACACCGAGTCGTAAACTTCGGGTCCAGGTGAGTCGGGAATATAGACTGTGTCTGATGAGGTAAAAGCTTGCCCAAAAGAAAAAGAAGGCAACAGAAGGCATGCTAATTGTAAAAATTTATTCATAAAGCAAATGGTTTTATCTTGGAATGTTGAACAAATTTAAA
>JANNXV010000104.1:0-20929 GCA_031409815.1 Bacteroidota bacterium | reverse complement strand
CTTTTTTCCCTGCCTCTTCAATTAGCGGAATATGTTTTGCAACCATTGCATCCACAATTTCCTTGATGGTTCCTTCGCCTTCTGTTTTTGGAAGGCTCATTTGAATTAATCCTGATTTTATTTTTCTACTCATAGTGTTGTTTTTTTTAGAACGCAGATTATTATGATGGTTAAGATAAATTAAGATTTGAATCATTTAAAATCATCACAATCATAAAAATCAGTGTTCCATTTTTATATTATTCCTGAAACTTTATTTCGTCTTACAAACTGCCCAAATCCCTTTTTAATATTTACTTCTCCATTGTCAACCGCAATTTCTCCTCTTAAAATTGTTGTCTTCACTTTTCCTTTCAATTTCCATCCTTCATAAGCTGAGTAATCCACATTCATGTGATGCGTTTTAACGGATATTGAGTGTTCTTCGTTAGGATCGAAAATAATAATGTCTGCATCACTTCCAACTGCTATGCAACCTTTTTTAGGAAACATTCCAAAAATTTTTGCAGCATTGGTAGAGGTAACTTCAACATATTTGTTTAAGGAAATTCTTCCTTTGGAAACTCCTTCGCTAAACAACAATTCTATTCTGTGCTCAATTGCGGGATGGCCGTTAGGGATTTTAGAAAAATCCTTTTCTCCCATTAATTTCTTCTCCCATGTAAACGGGCAATGGTCGGTTGCCACAACCTGAACAGTTCCCTGATTGATTCCAGCCCATAATGTTTCCTGGTCCTTTTTCTGTCGCAATGGAGGACTCATCACCCATTTAGCACCTTCAAAATCTTTTTCATAAAGAGATGCATCTAAAATTAAATACTGAATACAAGTTTCAGCAAAAACTTTTTGATTTCTTTTTTCAACATCACGAATATGATTGAGTGCACCTTCGCAAGTCATGTGCACCACATAAGCAGGACAGCCTGTGTAATTCGCCATGTCAGCAAAACGTCCTGTTGCTTCAGCCTCTGTAATTTCAGGTTGCGATAAATAATGATACAGCGGAGAAAGTTTTCCTTCGCTACGATGTTTTGCAATCAGGAAATCAATCATATCACCATTGGTTGCATGCACAGTTACCATTCCGCCTTGCGCTTTTACTTCATTCATTAAACCCACCATTTGACGGTCATCAATCATCAGCGCACCTTTGTATGCCATAAAGGTTTTGAAAGAAGTAATACCTTCTTGCTCTACCATCTCCTTTATCTCTTTTTTTGTTTCGTCATTAAAATCCGTTACAGCCATGTGAAAAGAATAATCACCGAAACAATTTCCGTTGCTGCGACCTTGCCATTGCTCCAGTGCTTTGCGTAAAGATTTTCCTTGTGTTTGCAAAATAAAATCTATCACCATGGTTGTTCCGCCATGCAATGCTGCGAGTGTTCCTGTTTCATAATTATCGCTGCTATATGTTCCCATAAAAGGCATGTCGAGATGCACGTGCGGGTCAATGCCACCCGGAAAAATAAATTTTCCTGTTGCATCAATTATTTGATCGACTTTCATTGAAAGATTTTTTCCGATGCAGGATATAGTTTCTCCTTCAATAAAAATATCTGCAATATAATCTTCGGATGCCGTGATGATTCTTCCGTTTTTAATTAAGATGGACATGTGTTTGAATTAAGATTTGAAAAGTAAGAAAAATTACAATTCACCAATATCTTCATTCCAAAGTTCGGGTTTCTCTGCAATAAATTTTCGCATCATTTCTTTACATTCTTCAGAATTGAGGTTAATAACTTCTACACCATGTGACTCCATAAATTCCATAGCGCCCTGGAAAGTTTCATTTTCACCAGCAAAAACTTTTTTTATTCCGAATTGCACCACAGCACCTGCACATAAATAGCAAGGCATGAGTGTTGAATACAAAACTGCATTTTTATAATTGCCAACTCTTCCTGCATTGCGCAAACAATCAATCTCGGCATGCGTAACGGGGTCACCGTCCTGCACACGCTTGTTATGTCCACGACCAATTATTTTACCATCACGCACTAAAATAGAACCAATCGGAATTCCTCCTTCTAAAATTCCTTGTCTTGCTTCATCAATTGCAGCTTGCATAAATTCATCCATAAATCTTAATCTACTATTTGATTAAATATAATTTTTCTTCTTCGGCCATTTTATTTACCGGGGGCAGCATAGTAGATGAAATGTCTTTCAATTTCTCTAACTGAACATTTACACGTTTTTCTAAATCATCATAAACCAAATACATTTGAGGTGTTGGAGCGGCATCCGCACTTAAAACCGCATCTTTTAATCCAGCTAATTTATCGTTGAGTTTAGCAGGGAAATTAAACAAGTCATAGTCAGTAACAGCTTTTGGTTGTGTCAATTCTTCTTCTACTTTTTTTAGCGAATCAACTAATGGTGTATAAACGGTTCTGAATTTTTTTACCATTGCACTGTCTTTAATAGAAACTGAAATATCGTAGATGCTTTTAATTGTGGTTCGAATTGAATTTATTGCTTCATGTGTATCAGAAATTTTCTTGTTGATCTTTTGAGCCAGCAAAAATTGTTTTTGCAAATCTTCATTGGTAAAATCAATGCGCGGATCTCTAACTACTTCAAAATTTTGAGATGAAACCACTTTTCCTTTTACAGCCAATTTTGCTGTGTAATTTCCCGAAGGAACTTTTGGTCCTACAATAGAGCCACTGATGAGGGCTTTGTTTCCGAGTTTAATGGCTGTGGCATCCGGATAACGAAAATCCCATACAAATGAGTTCATTCCGGAATCCGCTGGCAAAATACCAGGACGAACCATTTTTACATCCTGATAAAATTCCTTTGAAATTTTTATAGGTTCGTTTTTAGTGTCTTTAATATTAGAGTAAGTGATAATTGTATCTCCGGCTGCATTTAAAAAACTAATCGTGCATTCAGAATCGGGTTTATGTTTAAAATAATATCTCAACAACAATCCTCCCGGTGCATTTTCGCCTTCCTGCATTTGTGGGTCATAAAAGGAACCGTTATGAGCACGAACTGTTTTTCTTGGAGTAAACAAAAATCCTTCATCAGATTTTGCTGCCTCTTGCAGTTGATACAAAGGAGTAATATCATCCATAATCCAAAATGCGCGTCCATGCGTTGCAAGCACTAAATCATGTTCACGATTTTGAATTTGTATATCGTGAACAGGTGTTACCGGTAGATTTTGCTTAAAAGATTGCCAATGATCTCCATCATCAAGTGATACATAAACACCGGTTTCTGTACCGGCAAAAAGTAATCCTTTACGGGAAGGATCTTCTCGAATTACACGAGTATAATCTCCGGTTGTTATTCCATTAGTAATTAGCTTCCATGTTTTTCCATAATCAGTTGTTTTGAATAGGTATGGTGTACGGTCGCTAAGTTTATGACGAGTAGCTGCAACATAACAAGTACCTTCATTGTAATGAGATGGTTCGATAATGGAGATCATTGCAAATTCAGGAAGACCAGTTGGTGTTACCTTATTCCAGCTCTTGCCATCATCTTGCGTTACATGTATATAGCCATCATCAGAGCCTGCCCAGATGACTCCCTTTTTTACTGGTGATTCGGCTAAAGCAAATACATCAGCATAAACTTCTGCCCCTGTATTATCTTTTGTTATCGGACCACCACTTGGTTTCATTGTTGCCGGATCATGTCGAGTTAAATCCGGACTAATTGTTTCCCAACTTGCACCACCATTGGTGCTTCGGTGCACGAACTGCGAACCAACATATATAGTGTTAGGATTGAAAGGTGAAATCGCAATTGGAAAGGTCCAATTAAAGCGATATTGCTTGCTCTCTGCTCCACTTCCAAACCATGATTCGGGATAAACAGAAATCATTCTGTATTGATCACTCTTTTTATTGTATTTGCTTAGTTGCCCGTCATATTCTCCTCCATAGGTAATATCACTGTTGTTAGGGTCAGGAACAATGTAACCGGCTTCGCCTCCTGCAACAGGGAACCAATCCTCCTTTCCTATACTCATTCCGTTTGAAGTGCTACTAATTCTTATACTAGAATTATCTTGTTGTGCACCATAAACATGATATGGGAAATCGTTATCCAGATTTACGTGATAAAATTGACAAGTTGGAATATCCAATTCAGTCCAATTCAATCCACCATTATTACTAACTGTTGCACCACCATCATCACCTAAAATCATACGCTGAGAATTTTTTGGATCAATCCATAGATCATGATGATCTCCATGTAAAGATTTCATCTTAAAAAAGTTTGCTCCTCCATCTGTACTTTTATACCAATCTACATTCAATACATAAATGGTGTTTGGATTTAAAGGATCAGGAACAATGGTACTGAAGTACCAAGGGCGTTTTCTTAAATCTCTATTCTCGCTAGTTCGTGTCCAATGATCTCCATCATCATCACTTTTGAATAAACCACCATTCTCGTTTTCTATCATGGCCCACACTCTTTTACTTTTCGAGGGAGAGGTACTTACAGTAATTTTTCCAAGTAATCCAACCGGTAGGCCAGGACTTTTTGAAATATCTTTCCAAGTGTTTCCTCCATCTGTACTTTTATAAAGTCCACAACCATTACCACCACTGCTTAAAGAATAATTATTTCGATAGGCTTGCCACAAGGTAGCATACATGGTATTTGGATTTAGCAAATCAAAAGTTACACTAATGCAACCGGTGCTGTCATTCTTAAAAAGAATTCGTTCCCAATTTGCTCCGCCATCTTTTGTGCGATACAAACCACGTTCAGCATTTGGACCGTAAACATTACCCATTGCACAAGCGTAAACTACGTCAGGATTTTGCGGATGAATTAGAATGGTGCTTATGGCATACGATTTTTCCAAACCAATATGTTTCCATGTTTTTCCGGCATCAGAACTTTTGTATGCACCATCACCAAAACTGATATTACCGCGCATTTCTGCTTCTCCCATTCCTGCATAAATAATATTTGAATTAGATGGCGCAATTGCAATTGCACCAACTGAGCTGGTGTGAAATGCAGAGTCAGAAATCGGTATCCAACTATTACCAGCGTCCTCAGTTTTCCAGATACCACCACCAACTGTACCAAAATAATAGGTGTTTGGTTTGTCGGCTATACCAGAAACAGCGAGTGATCTTCCGCCACGATAAGGGCCAATGCAACGATATCGAAGCTTATTAATCAATAGTGTGTCAATTGTATTACTATTAGATGTAGCAGCTGATTTTTTTTGCGAATACCCTATATCGAAAAGGAATAAGAAGGTTAATGCAAATAGTAATTGTTTTTTCATAATGTGTTTTTAAATTAATTATTTTTTTTAGTTTTCATGAATAGCAAATAAACGAAAAACGAAACTGCAAATCCCACAAACCAAGCATAGTTATAGAGATGTGCAATAATTTCCGGAACAGATTCTTTCGCAATAAGATTTATCGTAACTAAAAATCCCGGAATGTTTGGTATGATACCGAGCAACAATGCAATTATTGCTGAGCGATTAAAACCGTTTGTGTAATTATAAATTCCTTTGTGTGAATACAAATCATCTGTGATTAAATTCTTCTTGCTGATGAAAAAATAATCAGCAATCATAATTCCTCCAACAGGTCCGAGTAAACTGGAGTAGGCAATGAGCCACGTGAAAATATAACCATTTGGGTCAGCAATTAGTTTCCACGGAAAAATTAAAATTCCGATTAAACCTGTGATATACCCACCTGTTCTGAAATTTATCTTTGATGGAGAAAGATTTGCAAAATCATTTGCAGGACTTACAATATTAGCCGCAATGTTTGTAGCAAGAGTTGAAATTGTAACTGCAATCATTGCAATGCTTACCAATAATTTACTTTCAAATTTTCCGGCAAGAACCAAAGGGTCCCAAATAGTTTCTCCGTAAATAATAAAGGTGGCTGAGGTAACAACAACACCTATGAATGAGAAAAGTGTCATAGAAGGTGGAAGGCCGATTGCCTGTCCTGTAATTTGTGCGCGCTGACTTTTTGCATAGCGTGTAAAGTCAGGAATGTTAAGAGAGAGCGTTGCCCAGAAACCAACCATTCCGGTTAAACCTGGAAAGAAAAAATTCCAGAACTCTGCATTGGTTGTAAATTTCGATGGCTGCGAAAGTATCGGACCTAATCCATGACCTGCATTGATGGCCCAGAATAAAAGTGCAAGTGCAGCTATCGGAAGAAAGAATGCTTTAAACACTAAAAGTTTTTTGATACTATCAACTCCGAGATAAACCACATACATGTTGAGTAACCAGAAAAGTAAAAATGTAATTGCTGGTGCGGTTTGTAAACTGAATGATACAGGAAAAATTTGAGGGATATTTTCAAAAGAAGGAAACCAAATTTTAAACATAAGAAACAATGCATAACCACCAATCCATGTTTGAATTCCAAACCAACCACATGCAACAATTGCTCTCAACATCGCTGGAATGTTTGCACCTCTTACGCCAAAACTTGCACGTGCTAAAACTGGAAATGGAATTCCATATTTAGCTCCGGCATGTCCGTTTAAAATCATTGGAATTAAAACAACAGTGTTGCCAATAAATATTGTGAGTATTGCTTGCCACCAGTTCATACCTCCTGAAATGAGCGAACTTGCAAGCATGTAGGTAGGAATACACAAACTCATGCTTATCCAAAGAGCAGCATAGTTCCATGTATTCCACGTTCGCTTGTTTTGCGGAATAGGAGCGAGGTCTTCGCTATAAAGTGAGGAATTTGTTTGAGTCATAAAAGAAAATTAGTTGCAATGCTCATCCGCAATTGCAATCGCTTTCGAAAGTATTTCCAAACCTTCATCTATTTCTGTTTTAGTTATGCAAAGCGGTGGAGCAATAAAAATATAATTCCATCTTACGAACGTGTACATGCCTAACTCTTTAATTTTTGCTGCCACTTTATTCATCACTTCCATTTCATTTGGCTTAGCATTAAAAGGAGCCATGGGTTCCTTAGTGGTTCTGTTCTTTACTAATTCGATACAACCTAACAAACCTGTGGTGCGAAAATCACCAATACTAGGATGTTTTAATTTTAATTTTTCTACTTGTTGCTCCACATACTTTCCCATGAAGGCAGCATTCTCGATCATGTTTTCATCCTCATAAATTTTCAACACTTCAACTCCTGCTGCACAGGTTACAGGATGTGCAGAATAGGTTAATCCAATCATCATTGGTTTATCGTTGAAGTGATCAGCAATTTTGTCTGATACAATTAAAGCGCCTAATGGAAGATAGCCGGCTGTAATTCCTTTTGCAGTTGCAATCATATCGGGAACCACATCATGCACATCTACGCCAAACCATTTTCCGGTTCGGCCAAATCCGCTCATTACTTCATCAGCTATTAAAAGAATATTGTATTTATCGCACAAGGCACGAATCTTTTTCAAATAATCAGGCGGATATTTTATACAGCCTGACGAGCCACTTTCTCCTTCCATTAATATTGCAGCAATATTATCCGGACCTTCAAACTGAATTACACGTTCTATATGACTCACACATTCGCGTTCGCACGTATTAATTTCTTTGCCCCAGGGACAACGATAACAATAGGGATCTTCCACATGAACTACGTTAGGCATTTGCTGCGCATCGGCAGCTAATTTGCGAGGATCGCCTCCGGCAGTCATCGATCCATATGATGCTCCGTGAAAGGCACGATAACGCGCAATGATTTTATGTTTACCTGTATAGAGTCGTGCTAATTTTATTGCATTGTCTATTGAGGTTGCACCACATACAGTGAATAAAGTTTTGGTGAGGTTGCCCGGAGTGATCTCTGCTAATTTTTTTCCCAGTACTCCTCGTGCTTCAGTTACACAACTTGGAGTAACATAACTTATTTGTTGCATCTGTTTCACCACAGCATCTGTTACTCGTTGATTTCCGTGACCGATATTTACATTCATCAATCCAGAAGAAAAATCAATATAGCGATTGCCATCATAATCGTATAGATAAACTCCTTTACCATATTTAATAGCAAGAGGAGAAATTCCCTTTTGCTTTGACCAGGAAAAAAGTGTGTAGTCAAGATTGTCCTGAATGATTTGTTCTTTGCTTGATGTTTTGAGTTCTGCTTCCATTATTTGATAAAAATTAAATTAGGGCTTTTCAAGAATTTCAACTCTATAAATTTCATCAATAGTTTTACCGACATTATTTTTCCATTCAGTCCAACCATTGGCACTTCTTCCGAGAACTGCAGCTGCTGCTGCACTCGGTGATCCGAAAATATAATCCTCGGAAAAAACCAACACTCCATTTTCTTCTTTTAATATGTTACTATCAGACAGTTTCTTTCTTAATCCGCTTATCCAACCCTGTATTGTTTTAGATTCTTCTTTATTTGCTTTTGAACCTTTAAGAACAACAAAACCATCATCAATCATTTCTCCTTGTGCAATTGCATCTTTCCCCTTACAGTATAGAATTTCCTTTTTCTTATCTGGTTTTCTTATTTCCTCAAATATTGGAAAGCCAAGAGTTGCTAATAAAATTTTTATGGTTTCAAAATTGTCTAAAAGATCTGCTTCCATACTTTCTGTGATGTAGGGCTTGGCAGGTGTTGCTTGATTATCTGTATCGTATCGTCCAATTTCATACGCAGTTTTAATGCATAGATATTCTAAATATTTTACATGAGATTTTGTAAAGGTGTTAGATTTTGAACTTATAACTAATGCATAATTCCAAAAGTCTTTTCCTTTATTGTGCATTTTAATTCTCTCAAAGCAATCTTCTGTTTCTCCAATATAAGATATGGGCTTTGCTTTATCTTCATTTATTCCAAAAAGAAAATATATACCATACTTTCTAACTTCTTGCCTTATGCCTACTTCAGGTAATTTATTTCTTGGTATTAGAGTAGCTACAACCATTCGGTTAGTAAGGTCGGCTATTTTTATACTGGTAGGATTGCCATCTGGCAAAAAAATTTGGATTGTTTGTGGTCGAGTGCTCATGTTTTTTTGATTAACTCATCCAATTCGTTTTCCCTTCCGGGTTCCATTTCACTGTAGTTTTCTTCAATTTTGTCCAGAATTCGATGGAGCTTTTTCCAGTAATGTCATTCACACCAAATTTGCTTTCATTCCAACCGCCAAATGAAAAGGGTTCGCGTGGAACAGGCACTCCTACATTAACACCAATCATTCCTGCACTTGCACGATCCATCACTTGACGTGCAATGCCACCGCTTTGTGTAAATACCGATGCTGCGTTTCCATAGTTAGAACTGTTTTCAATTGCAATTGCTTCATCAATATCTTTTGCACGAATAATTGCAAGCACAGGACCAAATACTTCTTCTTTTGCAATGGCCATATCTGGTGTTACAAAATCAATCACTGTAGGTCCCACATAAAAACCATTTTCATATCCTTCCACTTTCCAGTTGCGACCATCCACTAAAACTTTTGCCCCGGCTTTTTCGGCTTCTGTAATATATCGTTCAATTCTTTCTTTAGCTTCTTTGCTGATTACACTTCCTAAATTTTTTCCGGGAACAATATTTTTTGCTTCCTCACAAATTTTTGCAATGATGGGTTCTATAGGACCTACCGCAACCATTGCACTTGCCGCCATACAGCGTTGACCTGCACAACCACTCATGCTAGCTGTTACGTTTGATGCAGTCATATCAGGATGTGCATCGGGCATTACTATTAAATGATTTTTTGCTCCGCCTAATGACGTGCATCGTTTTAAATTTTGTGTGGCGCGTTTGTAAACAATCTTAGCCACTTTGGTTGAACCAACAAATGAAACTGCTTCAATACCGGGATGATCGCAAATTGCTTCTACAATTTCTTTATCGCCATTAACAATATTAAAAACACCATCGGGCAAACCTGCTTCTTTTAAAAGTTCTGCAATACGATTGGAAGAAATAGGAACCTGTTCGCTTGGTTTTAATATCATGCAATTTCCAAGTGCAATTGCATTTGGAATTGTCCAGTGAGGAACCATGTTTGGAAAATTAAACGGAGCAATGGATGCAACTACACCAAGCGGTTTATGTTCAACTCTGCATTCAACTCCTTTGCTTACTTCTAATAATTCTCCCGAAATCAATTGAGGCAATGAACAGGCAAATTCAGTTAATTCAATACTCTTCTCTACTTCTGCACGTGCTTCGTCCATTGTTTTTCCATTCTCTTCATGCACAATTGTTGAAAGTTCGAGCATGTGTTTTTCAAGCAATGTTTTGTAGCGATAAAAAACCTGCACACGTTCTTTGATGGGTGTTACACTCCAAGCAGGAAATGCAGTTTGTGCAGCTTTCACTGCTTCGTCCAATTGCTTCGCTGAGGAAAGCGGAACTGTGGAAATAACTTTTCCTGTTAAAGGAGAAAGTACTTCTAAAGATTTATTTGTACCGTTTGTGAATTTTCCGGCTATATAATTTTTTACTTCCGGGTACTTGAGTGTTATTGTGGTCATTTTGAATAGTTGAATTGATGAAGCAAACAAATGTAGATTATTTACAAGGAAAAAAGAATAAGAAATCTAGCTCTTTTAAAGCTTTAATTGTTACTAAGTCAAAAGCAAAAATTATTATGCCTTACTTCGATTTCTGTTTTTGAAAAAAAAGATGATGCGTCCTATGGCATAAGCAACTAAAGCACCAAAAAATATTTCAGCGGTTCGTTGCAAACCAACAAGCATAGATAAACTTAGTGGAACACCATCAGAAATGGACGGAGCCATAACCATTGCTGCTGCCACAGGAGCTAGTTTCCAACTGGCAGGAAACCGCTTGAAAGAGGAACTGATGACGATACTGGAAATGATTGCGATTAGAAGTGTTACAATGCTGGCGCCAGCTATCGACATAGCTATCAAACCAATTCCGCAACCAAAAATTGTATTGATGATTCGCGAGATGGTGGCAGAATGTAAACTGTCAATATCAGGATCAGTAACCATAATCATTGAAATAATTGCCCAAATCTTATGGCTATCACTTTGATAATAGAGCGAAAACCAAACGATGATACATCCAATAAAAATACGCAAGGCAAAAATGAATGATTTGTTATTTAATGAAAAGTAGGTCATGAATTGGAGTTGTTTGATTTATGTTGTTGCTGAATTTGCTCAGTTAATAACTGATATAAGAGCTTTAACTCAGTGTTGGAATCAAGTAATTGTAAATGCTTTTTAATGGTTAATTGGTCGTTTCTAAGAGCTGGGCCTGTTTGTGATTTGTCTGGACCTAATTCAATTGCTTTCATAGCAGTTTCCAGAATAAGTGGGTTTAATAGTCTGGTTGATAGATTATGCTCTTCCAGTATTTTGTTAGCAGAGATATATAAACTGTTTGAGAAATTATTGACCATTACAGCTGCAAGATGGAGAGCTAATCGTTGTTCGGTATTTACAAAATGAATGTTTTGACTTATACTCTTAGCTAATGCTTTTACTTTTTCTTCCGAAAACGAGTTGCTTGCCTCAATACAAATGGGAACGTTTGTAAAATCAACTGCTCGATGATGAGAGATTGTTTGTAAAGGATAAATTACCGCGCAATTTGTAAAACAACTATTTAATTCTTGTAGCGATACGGATCCACTTGTGTGTAAATAAAGCAGACCACGATCAATAATTTGTGAACTTATTTCGGGAATAATATCATCGCTCAAACAAAATAACATTGCATCTGCATCTATTGATAAATTTTGAAGTTGATCAATTGGATTTGCCTTAAAATTAAGTGCAAGCTTTTTAGCTAATTGTAAATTGCGATCATATACTTGTGTAATAGTATGGCTGGCATTAAATAAAGCACTACCTAAAGCACTTGCTACATTTCCTGATCCAAGTATAATTAATCGCAAAAAAAATAATTTTAATTAGTATGTAAATTTAACATTAGAATCATGATGTCTTTTATCTTAAAAGTAAGAAAGTTCCTCTTTCTGTTTTCTCATCCAATTTTCCATCATTATATCCTGAATAATGTAATTGATAGACGTAAATTCCTTCTGCTGAAGGTTTGTCATTATAAGTTCCATCCCATCCTATGTCTGGATTATCACTGTGAAACAATAATTGTCCTATTCTATTGTAAATACTTATGGAGGATTTAAATTGATTACAGTTGAATTTGTAATTGTAATAGTCATTTCTATTATCAGAATTAGGTGTAAACGAATTAGGAATATAAACTAAACAATTACAATCATCAAAATCAATGCTTATCGAGTCTGATGCAATACCACATTGGTTGTAAACACTAACACCGTAAATGGCCGAAGAGATTGGATTATATGTTGCGCTGGTGGAGTTGTCTTGCCATTGATAAGTTGCACCATAATTTGTAGCATCCAAGGTTATAGGCTGACCACTGCATAAGGTGGTGTCTTCTCCAAGATAAACAGTTGGTTCAAATTGCAAATCAATAGTTACCATATCAGATGCACTGCAACCATAATTATTAGTTACTGTTACTGCATAAATACCTAAAGTATCAACAAATCTGGTAGGGCCTGTAAATCCATCATTCCATATATAAGTGGAGCTATCGTTAGTTACATTGTAAAAAAGTTGAAAGCCTTCACAAAGTGTTGTGTCATTTCCTAAATAAACAATTGGTGTTTGAGAAATAATAACATTAGCTTCATCATAGTTGCTGCAACTATTAGCTGTTACTGTAACTGTGTAAGTGCCGGTTACAGAAACGTTGTAAGTTTGGGCTGTTGTTCCATCCTGCCAAAGAAAAGTAGATCCGGCATTCTGAGCATTTAATTGGTATGGAATATTGCCACTACACAAAGCGGTGTCTCTCCCTAAATTAACTTGAGGAATGGGATTATCTGTAACATTGATGGTGTCACTGCCAATGCAACCATTAAGCGTAACTATTACATAATAATTGCCTGTAGTATCTACACTAAAACTAGTTCCGGTTGAATTGTCCTGCCAAAGGTAAGATGTGCCACCAGATGAAGCCGCATCCAACAGTAATGATTGACCTTCACAAATATTGGTGTCAACTCCAAAATTTACTAGTGGCAATGGTAATACTTGAACTGTTTTTCTTACCGTGTCAGTTAATGCCCTATAATAAACAATTAGTGAGACATTATAATTTCCTGGAGCACTAAAAATATGAGAAGTAATGGTGTCGTTTGAAAAATTGTTCCCGCTTAATGGGTCTCCAAAGTCCCACTTCACACTATCAGGATTGTCAAAATCTACAGTAAATATTGTGTTGTCCTTAAAACAGGTGTCCAAGTATGTATAATCAGCTTCAATAAAGTTGTTCTTAATAAAATTGGGCAAACCACCTTGTGCAATTCTGCCGGAAAGACTTACAGCATTAGCTGCAAATCCACATCCAATACCTCCAATATCAGGGTTATTAATAACCGCTAAAAATGAACTAAACGTTTGACTACCATAAATTTTTCCATCTAAACCTAATTGCAAAGCATAAATGAAACCGCTATGAATACCAATAGGAGTTAAACCCGATTGTATGATTTGAGAAACCGTTCCAGCCTGTAAGTCGAATTGTCGAATAGTGTCAGGATTGGAAGAAGTGCCAATATATAAATAACGACTATTGGGCGAAAACTCTACACCATATGTTGTAATATTATTAAAAACTGAGGATGGAATGTTGATGGGGTTACTTAATGAACCGGTTGATGGATTAAAATCAAAAACTTCAGCGTTTCTTAAACCAGTAATGGCCAAACCTAATTTTGTTCCATCAGTAGAAACTTTCATGTAACCGTGAGAATTTTGAATAGAACCACTGTGACTGGTTCCAATAGAAGTTGCAACCGGTGTAGGATTTACACCTGTTGGTGAAATAAGAAAAGCATCAAATTCATTGCTATTCCATTTATGTGTAATTACCCAAAAGTCGCGCAAATTATAATGCTTAACAGCAGTAACTTTTTCAGAGGTATTTGAAATAAGTTGTGTGTTTAATGTTGCCAGAACTAAATCTCCAAGCCCACCGGCTAATGTCATATCCACTTCAGAGTAATTTAAGCCATTGGGTCCTCCATCTGCGTCAACCGTGAAAATATAAAACTTAGTCAGGTCATTGGGTTTAGGAACAACAATTGCGTTTTGCGTGGCAGCATTGCTACCATTTAACGAATTATTTCCATTCGGCATTAAAGTATGATTTCGGTTCCAAACACTTTCTCCATTAGTATAAAATAAAAGATTCCCAGCACTATCAGATATCGCAGCACAACCTTCAACCGCAGTCATTGCTCCATTGGTAACAGCAACCGGTGAGCCACTGCTAAAATTCACACCAGCGTTGGTGCCAAAATACCAATTGTTACTTTCCTTTTGTCCATAACTTTTACAGAAGAGCAAAATCGAAATTAAAATAGCAATTAGGGTTATTCGCATATTCACATTACAAAAATCGTAAAAAATGGCTTAATAATCAAGATAGAGGAATAACTACTTTTGCCGTTCTTATTCACAATTTATGTTTAAAAACTATAAACTATTATTTGCCCACATTTTAATCATCTGTTCCTATACGATTCAGGCACAGGTAAAAACGGTAGCTGTCAATAAGCCTAAAGCTATTGCTAAGAATTATAAATACGAGTTGATTCCGAATGATCCATTGAAGACTCGTATCTACACTTTGGAAAACGGATTGAAGGTGTGTTTGACTGTTTACAAGGATGAACCTCGATTTCAATCAATGATTGGTGTTAAAGCCGGAAGCAAGACTGATCCTGCAGATGCAACTGGATTAGCACATTATTTGGAACATATGTTGTTTAAAGGTACTGATAAGTTTGGTACAATAAACTACCAGAAAGAGAAACCTTTGCTCGATAGTATCTATAGTTTATATGATGTATATGGTAAAACTACCGATAGCATACAGCGGTTGTTAGTTTATCATCAAATTGATTCATTCAGCAATGAGGCATCAAAATTTGCAATTGCAAACGAATTCGATAAGATGATGAATTCTTTAGGAGTTTCCGGTACTAATGCCTATACTTCAGTAGAGCAAACGGTATATATAAATGATGTTCCGGCTAATCAAATGCAAAACTTTATTGCAGTAGAAGCCGAACGATTTCGTAATCCGGTAATGCGCATTTTTCATACTGAGTTGGAAGCAGTTTATGAAGAAAAAAACAGAGGCCTTGATAATGATAACCGTAAAATTCAAGAAGCACTTTTAGCTGGTTTGTTTAAAAACCATCCTTATGGCACTCAAACTACAATTGGCACTGTTGAGCATCTTAAAAACCCTTCATTAAAAAAAATATCCGAATACTTTCAAACTTATTATGTGCCAAATAACATGGTTATCGTTTTTAGCGGAGATATTAACCCCGATGCAACTATAAAACTTATTGATGGAACATTCGGCAAAATGAAATCAAAACCAGTGCCTCAGTTTGTATCTCCCACTGAAAAAATAATTAAACAACCTATTGTAAAGGAAGTTTTTGGTCCAGATGCTGAAAGTGTTACAATAGGTTTTCGTTTTAAAGGTGCAGCAAGTGCTGATGCAGATCTTATTACTATGGTTGATATGATACTTAGCAATGGCCAAGCCGGGCTGCTTGATCTGAATTTAAATCAGGCCCAGAAAGTGTTGAGCTCAGCATCCTATACTCAAATAATGAAAGATTATAGTGTACACGTGTTGAACGGGCGACCCAGAGAGGGCCAAACTTTGGAACAAGTTCGAGATTCATTGTTGTCTCAAATTTATGAAATGAAGTTAGGTAACTTTCCTGATTGGATTTTGGAAGCCGTTATCAATAATTTGAAAGTTGAGCAAGCTAAAAATTTTGAAAGTAATCGAGCACGCGCATCAATAATTTTAAATGCAGAAATACAAGGAGTTGATTATAAGAATGAAGTTTCGCGTCTCGAAAGACTTTCAAAAATAAATAAACAACAAATTATTGATTTTGTGCGCACTTGGTATGGGGAAAATTATGTTATTGTTTATAAGCGTACAGGTGAAGACAATAACATTGTTAAAGTAGTGAAACCCCAAATTACACCAGTTGAAACTAATGTTGATGTTCAATCACTTTTTCTGAAAAACATTGTTGCAAGTAAAGTAACTCCTATTAGCCCAGTGTTTGTTGATTATAGTAAGGTAATTAAAAAGTATAAGTTGAATGGTAATATCCCAGTAAGTTACGTTCAAAATAAAGAGAATAATCTTTTTAACCTTTATTATATTATTGAAATGGGTACCAATAACAATAATAAACTGGCATTAGCCATGAGTTATTTAAAATACCTTGGTACTTATAAATATTCAGCCAGTCAATTGCAGCAAGAGTTTTATAAAATCGGTTGCGATTATGATGTTTTTTCAAGTGAAGATCAAGTATATATTAGCCTTAGTGGTTTAAGCGAAAATTTTGAATCTGCATTAGAGTTGTTTGAGGATATTATTAATCACCCTAAGCGCGACTTTGCTGCATTTAATAATTTAATAGAAGATGTGATTAAACGAAGGCAGGATGCAAAACTTAATAAAGGTGCCATCTTGAGAGGAATGCAATATTTTGCAAAATATGGCCCAAATTCACCTTTTACGAATGTGCTTACTGAATCACAACTACGAGCGGGCCAGTCTGACGAGCTAGTTTCAATACTACAATCATTAACAACATACGAACATCGAATTAATTATTATGGCCCAACAGATACTACAACTCTTATAAAGCTGCTAAATAAAAATCATGTGATACCTAAAGTGTTTTTGGTGGTTCCTCCCGCTCATGTATTTTCAGAATATCCTACTACTGCCAATCAGGTTTTTTTCGTGCAGTTCGATATGAAACAGGCCGAGATTCAACTTTTCAGTAAAGGAATAATTTATGATAAATCGATTGAGCCTCAATTAAAACTTTACAATGAATATTTTGGAGGCAGTATGGCTTCACCGGTATTCCAGAATCTTCGTGAAAGCAGAGCTTTAGCATACTCCGTTGCTTCACGCGTTATAGAACCTGCTTTTAAGGATAGAGCCTATTTCAATTATGCATATATAGGTACTCAAGCTGATAAAGTTCCGGAAGCTTTACCCGCAATGATGGATTTGCTCGTTAATTTTCCAAAGTCTGAAGCTGGATTTGCTGCCGCTAAAGCATCACTCACTCAAGAGTTGCAAACCAGTCGAATTACGAAAAGCGATATTCTTTTTACTTATGATGCAAATAAACGCCTTGGAATTGATTATGATCTTCGTAAAGACATTTATGAGAAAATTCAAAAGTTAACTTTAAATGATATTGTCGCTTTTCACAACCAGAATATTCATAATAATAAATACAATCTTATGGTTTTAGGTAATCGTGATAAAATTGATCAAAATGCCTTGAGCAAAATAGGACCTGTAACTGAGTTAGAGTTATTTGAAATATTTGGATATTAAGTTACTCCAACTTTACTAAATTTAAAAAATGCCTCACATTGTAATTATATCATCTAGCGTTCGTCAAAATCGCAAAAGTCATTGGGTTGCTTTGTATTTTAAAAATTATATCATAGAAAATCAACTGGCAACTATTGAAATTATTGATCTCTTTCAATACCAATTTCCATTGTTTGATGAGCGGCTTCGTTTTCATCCGAATCCAACTGATAAAATGTTGGAGTATGCTCAAAAAATAAAAAATGCTGATGGTGTTCTGATTGTCACACCTGAATACAATGGCGGTTACCCAGCTTCATTAAAAAATGCAATCGATTTATTGTATGAAGAGTGGCATCGAAAGCCGGTGGCCATTTCTACTGTATCGGATGGCGTTTTTGGTGGTTCACAAGTAATCACATCATTGCAATTTTCGCTCTGGAAAATAAGAGCATGGACAGTGCCAGCCATGTTTCCGGTTCCTAAAGTTGAACATGCATACAATGAATATGGAACTGCCTTAGAGAAGGAAGTTACTGACAAAAGAGCAAAGTCATTTATTGGTGAATTGCTTTGGTGTATTGAGGCACGCAAAAGAATGGATAGCTAACATTATTTGAGTTGGGAATTTTTATGAAGAAAGCATTACTCATTTCGTTTTCTTTTTTTATGATTTTTGTTAGAGTGAGTTATGCACAAACAAATCAATCGGAAAAAGGGGAACTTATTCAGCTCTTAGAATTAAGAAAACAAAAGTTTGAGGCCTATTCAAATTCTTTAGCAAAACATACAGGCTTTTTTGGCAATAAAACCAAAAACGACATGCAAAGGTCTAACGAAGTATTAACTGATCTTGTTCGCATTGATAATAAAATAATTGGAACACTAAACCGATCGGTCGATTTTAAAAATTATGAAAAATTAAACCTGAATTTCAAAACAAATGAAAGGGAGTTAAGGTTGTTGGAGCTGAATGGCACAATAGTCACTCTGCAAAAACAAGTTCAATTGCTTAAAGCTGAAAATAGATACCTAACCGGAAAGATGAAACGTTACAATGCGATGCTTTTTATTGCTGTTTCATTGAGTCTAGTACTGTTGTTTCTTTTAGTGAAACGTCTAAGAAAACAGTAAAGGAATATGCTCAATTTAGTGATTAAATTTCATCAACAAGTTCAGGTTGAAAAAGCCTGAAATATTAACAGAACCGATAACGTTAAATCGTTAAAATTGTAGTGCACAATGGAGCATGAACCTTTAAAGGATAATGAAATAAAGGCACTTATCAGCCTTTTAGATGATACAGACCGGGAAGTATATCATCATATTGAAGAACGTCTTCTAAGTTTAGGACGTGAAGCAATTCCTATCTTGGAAAATGCTTGGTCCAATTCATTCGATGCTTTGTTACAGCAAAGGATAGAATTAATCGTTCATAAAATTCAATTTGACTCACTAAAGGAAGATTTAAAATTGTGGATTCATACGCAAAGCGACAATCTTTTAGAAGGCGCTGTATTAATCGCACGTTATCAATATCCAGACTTAGATGAGCAGCAGGTTTATGAATCGTTAAATAAACTGAAACGTGAAATATGGCTAGAGATAAATGAAAATATGACTGCTTTGGAGCAAATCAATGTAATCAACCATATTTTGTTTGCACGCAATGGTTTTAGTGGAAACACAACCAATTATCATTCTCCCACTAATTCATTTATTAATACTGCGTTAGAGTCGAAAAAGGGTAATCCTCTTTCTTTAGGAATCATCTATATGTTACTTTGTCAGCAATTGGGTTTGTCGGTTTATGGAGTTAATTTACCGGAACATTTTGTGCTGGCTTATTTAGATAAACCAAGTGATACCAATCCAGATATGAGTCGGGTTTTGTTTTATGTAAATGCATTTAGCAAAGGAACAGTGTTTGGAAAGTCGGATGTAGATGACTTTATTCGAAAATTAAATTTAGAACCTAAAGACGAATACTATTTACCATGCTCCCATACAGACATGATTTTAAGAATGCTTCGTAACCTTGCAATGTCATTTCAGAAATTGGGAGATATTGAAAGGGTGAAAGAGCTGAATACACTTATTGGATTATTTGGAAAATCAGCATAGTTAGTAAGAAATGTTTTGCACTTACAGTTGTTTAAAATGACAGTGAGATTTTTAAAAAGTCAAATGCGAATTTCCTCAACTTTGCTTTTCAGTGAAAAAAATAATTGTTTTTACAGGAGCAGGTGTTAGTGCTGAAAGTGGAATAAACACTTTTCGTGATAGCAATGGTTTATGGGAGCAATATCGCATTGAAGATGTAGCAACTCCAGAAGCATTCAAAAGAGATCCTTCTTTGGTTCTGCATTTTTATAACCAACGCAGAGAGCAAGTATTGGTGGCTCAACCCAATGCAGCTCATTTAGCTATTGCTCAACTTCAGCAATATTTTGATGTGCAGGTGATAACTCAGAACATTGATGATTTGCATGAGCGTGCCGGTTCAAAACAGGTGTTGCATTTGCATGGAGAGATTAGAAAATCGCGAAGC
Organism: Bacteroidota bacterium; assembly: GCA_031409815.1. Lineage (GTDB taxonomy): Bacteria > Bacteroidota > Bacteroidia > AKYH767-A > OLB10 > JANLUX01. The sequence goes on along the minus strand of JANNXV010000104.1, from coordinate 970 downwards.
ACCATTGACCCAAGCCTGATTTACACTGTTGATGGGAGCGAATTAAATATAGGTGACAAGTGTGAGAAGGGAAGCCAATTGCGACCGCATATTGTTTGGTTTGGCGAAATGGTTCCGGGCATGGAAGAAGCTATAATGCATACTAAAGTGGCAGATATATTTATCGTTGTAGGCACCTCATTAGAAGTTTATCCCGCAGCCAGTTTAGTTCAGTTTGCCAGTAGAGAATCAATTAAGTATTTGATTGATCCAAAGGCGCATTTGATTATTGGAATCAACAATCTCAATATTATTTCACAAAGGGCAGGATTAGGAGTGCCTGCAATTGTTAATCAGTTAATCAAAGAAAATGTTTAGTATCGAGTTTCTAAATTCCAACTTATTTAATTGGGTTCTATTACCGCTTTTGATTTTTATTGCGCGTATGAGCGATGTAACACTGGCCACTTTGCGAAATATTCTTCTCTCTAAATCCATCAAATACATTGTTCCGTTTCTTGGTTTCTTCGAAGTTCTTATTTGGCTATTAGCCATCAGTCAGATTATGAAAAATTTACATAATCCGCTTTGTTTTTTTGCATACGCAGGCGGTTATTCAATGGGTATATTTGTAGGAATAAAAATTGAAGAGCGACTTGCTTTGGGTTTACAGGTAATGCGCATTATATCTCATCATGATAGTGATGAATTAATTCAGGGTTTGCGTGATGCAAACTTTGGAACTACTGTGATGGATGCGCAAGGAAGCAAAGGACCTGTAAAAATTATTCTAACCGTTTTGAAAAGAAAGGACTTACCAATAGTAAGGGATATTATCAATAAAAAACATCCACATGCATTTTATTCTATTGAAGACATTCGCAATGTTAGCCATGGAGTTTTTCCGGGCGGAAGCAGCGAAAGCAAATTGGAAAATCTCAAAAAAATGTTTCCTTCAGGTGGTGGAAGGTGAAAGGAATGGATAATTGAC
>JANNXV010000103.1:0-17232 GCA_031409815.1 Bacteroidota bacterium | reverse complement strand
GTGTCGGCTCTATTAGGTCGTATGCCGTCAGCGGTAGGTTACCAACCAACACTTGCTTCGGAGATGGGACAAATGCAGGAACGTATTACTTCTACCAAGCGTGGTTCCATTACATCAGTTCAAGCGGTTTATGTACCGGCTGATGACTTGACCGATCCTGCACCAGCAACAACATTTGCTCACTTGGATGCTACAACCGTACTTAGTCGTAAGATTGCTGAGTTAGGTATTTATCCTGCAGTGGATCCATTGGATAGTACTTCACGCATTTTATCCGCTGCCATTCTTGGTGACGATCATTACAATACTGCACAACGTGTGAAAGAAATTTTACAGCGTTACAAAGAGTTGCAAGATATTATCGCTATCCTTGGTATGGATGAGTTAAGTGACGAAGATAAATTGGTTGTTCATCGTGCAAGACGTGTTCAACGTTTCTTATCGCAACCATTCTTTGTGGCTGAGCAGTTTACCGGATTAAAAGGAGTATTGGTTCCAATTGAAGAAACAATTAAAGGATTTAAAATGATTCTAGCTGGTGAGGTGGACGAATATCCAGAAGCAGCTTTCAACTTGGTTGGAACCATTGAAGACGCCATAGAAAAAGGAAAGAAAATATTAGCGGAAGCGCAATAATTAATCAATTTGAAGATTTGAAAATTTGAAGATTAAATCCATTTTCAAATTTTCAAATTTTCAAATTTTCAAATCAAAAGAATGCATCTCGAAATCATCACCCCCGATAAAAAAGTTTTTGAAGGCGAAGTAACTTCTGTACAAGTACCCGGTAGCAAAGGTCAGTTTCAGATGTTGGATAAACACGCTGCAATTATTTCGAACCTTTTAAACGGAAAGGTTAAAATAAAAACCGCACAAGGCGAACAATTATTTGATGTAAAAGGCGGTGTGGTTGAAATGATGGATAACAAAGTGATTATACTGGCTGAAAGTGCCTAATGTTTATTAGGTAATTAAGTGATTAGGGTAATTAGTTAAATAAGAAAAAAAACGCTCTGCTGATGCAGGGCGTTTTTTTTTTGATAATTTTCTTCAATCCGGCTTGTTTTTATTGAGCCATATTTTATCTCCCGGTTGTAATTCCGTTCTATCACTCAAATTATTTCGCAAACAAATCTTTCTCATTTTAATGCCATACTGTTGAGAGATATCACGCAGTGTCTCTCCATTTCTAACAATATGATACTCCGTTTCAGTAGAATTGCGTTTAGGTTTTAAATAAACAATTTCTTTCGCTTGCAACCCATCATTTTTATCAGCATCGTTGTATTTTAAAAGTTGCCATAACAAAAGATCGTTTTTTTGAGCAATGGATATATACGAATCATTTTTTCCGGCAAGCACATACGGCACCTCATTAATTTCTCCTGATTGTGCAATAATGGTTTCTTTCTTTTTAACAATTATAGGGTCATTCTTTTTCTCTTTGATTATCGCTGGTGGTGTTTTTGTGATGGATGCAACAGGTATATTTTCTCCTCTGTCTAAATGCTGCAAATCGTATCGTTCAATCAGGTCAATTATTTTACTTGCGTATTGTGGGTTGGTAGCATAGCCTGCTTTTTTTAATCCGTGTGCCCAGCCTTTGTAATCTGTAATCTCCAGATTAAATAAAAACGCATACCGATCGCGCGAACGCAAAAAATCTGAATGATCATCATACGACTGTTGCACATTATTGTATTTCCTGAAACATTCATCTTTTGTATCATCATCCTTTATAAAGGTATTGCCACTCCATTCCTTATGGCATTTAATGCCAAAATGATTATTAGCTGCTGTTGCCAGATCACTGTTTCCACAGTCACTTTCATACATGCCCTGAGCCAGTGTAATGCTTGCAGGCACACCTGTCTTTTTCATATCAATAATAGCTGCATCTTTAAAAGTAGAAATGTACTGTTCAGGCGTCATGCGAACCGCTGGTGGCTGCGGAGCAGCAACCGAAACTACCACCAACAGCAGTAAAATTGTGAGCAAACTATATTTCATAATTCAATTCAGTATTGTATAAACAAAATTAACATTACAACGCCAAAAGAATTGATAACGCAACACATGATTTGCACATTGTATTGTGGAAAAGGAAGAACGCTTTAAAGTCTGAACATATCTCCTATTTTTGTATTCATGATTCCAGTAGCACCATATCAGTCTAAACATAAAATCCGCATTGTAACCGCAGCGTCACTTTTTGACGGCCACGATGCTTCCATAAATATTATGAGGAGAATAATTCAGTCATCTGGAGCTGAAGTGATTCATCTCGGTCACGACCGTAGTGTAGATGAAGTTGTGAACTGTGCCATACAGGAAGATGCTAATGCTATTGCAATTACCAGCTATCAGGGTGGGCATATTGAGTATTTTAAATACATGTTTGATTTGCTGAAAGAGAAAGGCTGTGGTCGCATCCGCATTTTTGGTGGCGGTGGCGGAACCATTTTGCCTGAGGAAATAAAAGAACTTCAAGATTATGGTATTGCTCGTATCTATCATCCTGATGATGGCCGCAAAATGGGCTTGCAGGGAATGATAAATGATATGCTGGAGAAATGTGATTTTGCTACCGGTTCTAAATTGAATGGGGCGGTAAATGAATTGAGCACGCATAATCCAAAAGCAATTGCAGAATTGATTTCGTGTGCTGAAAACAATCCCGAGGAGTTTCAAACACATTATAAGTTCATTCAACAAAAATTAGCATCAGGTCACACTGAGCGAAATCGAAGTGCCCAAACTCAAAACACTCCTGTGATCGGCATCACCGGTACAGGTGGTTCAGGAAAATCTTCGTTGGTAGATGAATTGGTACGTAGATTTTTGGTTGACTTTAAAGATAAAACCATCGCCATTATTTCTGTTGATCCAAGTAAACGTAAAACTGGTGGAGCTTTATTAGGTGATCGCATTCGCATGAATGCAATTCGCAATCCGCGTGTTTATATGCGTTCGCTTGCTACCCGCCAAAGCAATCTTGCATTATCAAAATATGTAAAGGAAGCATTGGACATTGTGAAGGCAGCAAATTTTGATTTGATCATTTTAGAAACATCCGGTATCGGCCAAAGTGATACAGAAATTACAGAACATAGCGATATGAGTTTGTATGTAATGACACCTGAATACGGTGCAGCCACACAACTCGAAAAAATTGACATGCTTGATTTTGCTGACATCATTGCGTTGAACAAATTTGATAAACGTGGTGCCTTAGACGCTGTGCGCGATGTAAAAAAACAATACAAACGCAATCATCAATTGTGGGAAACCGATGATGAATTGTTACCCGTTTTCGGAACTATTGCTTCTCAGTTTAATGATCCCGGCATGAATCGTTTGTATAAAGCCGTGATGGATAAATTAGTGGAGAAAACCGGTACCGATCTAAAATCAGATTTTAAGGTGAGTGATGAGATGAGCGAAAAAATTTACATCATTCCACCACAACGCACCCGCTACTTAGCTGAGATTTCAGAAAACAATCGTGCATATAATAAATGGGTGAAAGAACAATCAGCCATTGCACAAAAATTGTTTGCTTTACAATTATCAATCTCTGTAATAGAATCATCAGAGAATAAATCAAGTGAATTAACAGCCCTACTCCAAACTCACTACTCACTACTATCTCTAAAATTAGATGGACAAAATCGTAAGATGTTGGAAGATTTTCCAGCTAAGGTTAAAGCCTACAAACAAGAATTTTTAGAATTTAAAGTCCGTGAAAAAACCTTGAGGATCGAAAACTTTACTGAGTCATTAAGCCATACCATGATTCCAAAGGTTTCGCTCCCAAAGTTTGAAGCCTGGGGCGAATTATTGCAATGGATACTTCAGGAAAATGTTCCCGGAGAATTTCCTTTTACTGCAGGTGTGTTTCGTTTTAAGCGTGAAGGCGAAGACCCAACTCGCATGTTTGCTGGCGAAGGCGGACCCGAAAGAACAAACAGAAGATTTCATTACGTATCGTTAGGAATGCCTGCGCATCGATTGTCAACAGCGTTCGACTCAGTAACTTTATATGGTCACGATCCTGATTACCGTCCGGATATCTACGGCAAAATCGGTAATAGCGGGGTGAGCATTTGCTGTTTAGATGATGCAAAAAAATTATACAGCGGTTTCAACTTAGCCGATCCAAAAACATCAGTTAGCATGACTATTAATGGTCCTGCAGCCATGCTTACAGGTTTTTTTATGAATGCTGCCATTGATCAGCAATGCGAGATCTATATAAAACAAAATGGTTTAGAAAAAGAGATCACAAAAAAATTAGAAACCATTTTCAAAGATGGAAACCGTCCGAAATACCAGGGAGATTTACCAAAAGGAAATGATGGTTTAGGATTGATGCTGCTGGGCACCACTGGCGATCAGGTTTTGCCAAAAGAAGTTTATGAAAAAATAAAATCAGATACGCTTGCATCCGTTCGTGGCACAGTGCAGGCAGATATTTTAAAAGAAGATCAGGCACAAAATACCTGCATTTTCAGTACTGAGTTTGCGTTGCGTTTAATGGGTGATATGCAGGAGTATTTTATCAAAAACAATATCCGAAACTTTTATTCTGTTTCTATCAGTGGTTATCATATTGCAGAAGCTGGTGCAAATCCAATTACTCAATTGGCATTTACATTAGCCAATGGTTTCACTTACGTGGAATATTATGTAAGTCGCGGAATGGACATCAACAAGTTTGCGCCCAACCTTAGTTTCTTTTTCAGCAATGGTATTGATGCAGAGTATTCAGTAATTGGTCGCGTTGCACGTAAGATTTGGGCGAAAGCCATGAAGCTGAAATATGGTGCTAATGAACGCAGCCAGATGTTGAAGTATCATATTCAAACTTCAGGTCGTTCGTTGCATGCACAGGAAATCGATTTCAACGATATACGCACAACACTACAAGCATTGTATGCCATTTACGATAACTGCAATTCGTTACACACCAATGCATATGATGAAGCCATCACCACTCCTACCGAGGAGAGTGTAAGGCGTGCAATGGCCATTCAGCTAATTATTAACCGTGAATTGGGATTAGCTAAAAACGAAAACCCGATGCAAGGTTCATTCATAATAGAAGAATTAACCGACCTGGTTGAAGAAGCTGTGCTAACAGAATTTGATCGCATTACCGAACGCGGAGGTGTGCTTGGCGCGATGGAGACTATGTATCAGCGTGGAAAAATTCAGGAAGAAAGTTTGTATTACGAAACTTTAAAACATACAGGTGAATATCCGATAATTGGAGTAAATACTTTTTTAAGTAGCAAGGGTTCTCCCACAGTTATGCCTAAGGAAGTAATTCGTGCAACTACTGAAGAAAAAGAATATCAAATTCAGATGATTCAACTGCTTAATGCACGCTATCCTGAAAAATCAAAACAATTATTGCGTGAATTACAACTCACTGCTATTAATAACAAAAACATGTTTGAGAGTATGATAGAGGCATCAAAATATTGTTCATTAGGACAAATAACTCATTCGTTGTTTGAAGTGGGTGGTCAATACAGAAGAAACATGTGACAAGCAATTAGCAAAAAAAAGATTTTTGCGCTTAACTCTGTTTTAATCTAATAATAGTGATTTATACACCTAACATTAATTGTATTTCACCATAAAATTCATCCATTTTACTGTAGCTTGGTTGTACATTTGGCTCACTGCACCGCTTTAGGCAGATAAATAATTTGTAAATCCTAAATAAAAAAAATGAAAAACAATTTTAACTTAAAAAACGCAGCACTACTATTTGCTGTTGCAATTACTCTTTCGCAATCAGCCTGCCGAAAAGAAGACGATATCGATACACCTGACCAAATAGGTACCGTCACTTCCAATGATGCTGAAAAATACTCACCAGGAATTTATGACGCTGGTGTGCTGTCGCCCTGGTATACATTGCTTAACAAATTGATTATTCAAACCCCGGGTCATACTCCTCCAATAGTAGCAAGAGAAATCGGATATATTGGTATAACATTATATGAATCTACAGTTGCCCGTGGTGGTGGACATCAATCTTTAGCAGGTCAGTTGACAGGATTATCACCGTTGCCAGCTCGCCCCTACAATGCAGTTATTCCACCAATAAGTGGTAATGCTGCTTTAGCAAAAATTATTAAAAGTTTATATGGAAATGCATCTGCTGCCAATGTTGCTACTATTGATTCACTTGAGTTGGCATTAGACGCACAATACTCAGTTGGACATACCACAACAGTTTTAGTAAAAGCACGTCAATTTGGAAAGGATGTAGCTGATGCAATTTTTAATTGGTCATCAACTGATGGAGGCCATATGGCTTATCTCAGTAATTTCCCAAATACCTACGTGCCTCCAACAGGCCCTGAAAAGTGGGTGCCTACACCACCAGCCTATACTTCTGCTATGTTACCATATTGGGGAAGCAATCGTGCATTTATACCAGCAGATAACTCACCATTAATAAATCCACCTGCCCCAATTGCATTTGATTCAATAGCAGGTTCTGGCATGTACATAGCTGCAAATGAGGTATACACTACTGTTAATAATTTAACACAGGCCGAAAAAGATATTGCTAATTACTGGGCAAATGGTGGCGGAACGTTTACACCTCCAGGTCATTTAATATCTTTAACAATGCAAATAATTCGTAATAAGAACCTGAATTTAAGAGATGCTGCAATCTTACTTGCCAAAGTGGGAATTAGTTTAAATGATGCAGGCATTGTTTGCTGGAGAGCTAAATATGATCATAGTTTATTGCGCCCAATTACTTATATTAGAAAATATATTAATGCAACTTGGAGCCCATACATTGGTACACCTCCTTTTCCATCCTATACATCAGGACATTCAACATTTTCAGCTGCGGCATGTCAGGTATTAAAAAAGAAATTCGGTCCTAATGTTGCATTTACTGACAGTACAAAAATGGTGTATGGTTTTCCGGCTCGATCATTTAGTAGCTTTCAACAATCTGCCTTAGAATCAGCCGTTTCCAGATTATATGGTGGAATACATTATACTTTTGATAATGATAAAGGGTATGACTGTGGTGTGGCCATTGAATTAAACATAAGAACTATTCGATTCTAGAATTTTGCATACAATCAAAAAAAGCCGTGTCAATAAATTGACACGGCTTTTTTTGTGAATCCAGAATGCAATTTCTCCTAAATTTTAGGGATAACAAAAAACAGAATTAGCATAGAAAGAAAAAACACCATCATCATACTGTATCCCAGTTTTTCAAACTTACTGAATGTATACCATTCAATATGCTTAATAACACCATTGGCAGTTTTAACTTTCATAATTAATTTTATTAAGCCTCAAATTTATATTTGAAAAACAATAGAAGATTGTAATTATTATCAATATTTTAAATATTTATTAACAATTTGGTATTTAATTATTCACAGAATTAACGTAAAGATGAAGAATTAAATATCCGTCAAAGTCGGCAAAATGCAATAAAAAAATTAAAAATATCTTGTAATCATTCCATAACCCACAAAGGCAATAACTACTATTAGGCTTAAAATAAAAAAATGCAGTTTTATATTAGAATGTTGAAGCCAATGTCTTCTAAACATCCATAAGAGTTTCTGTTTTTGTATCCAACAAAGCCTTGTTAAATACTCACGTTGATGAATGGTGTAATTAGCATCAGTTATTAGTCTGTTAATTACAACCTTTTCTCTTGTATCATCATCGCCATGATAAATTGTATAATCGGTATCATCATAATAAAAGGGTCGGCTATTTCGAGTTCCTCCTGGCTCATTCAAAGGATTCAAAATCTGCCGATCTTGTAATATCATAAAATCGCCACCACTTCTATATTTACCTTCTTCGGCAAAATAATACTTGGTCTTTATTTTCATTTTCTTACTGTTACTAATTAAAAAAAGAATCTAAGCGTTGTAAGGGGTTTTGCTTTATTCTTAATAATAATCAATAAGGAGACTGAACTTTAATGGGATAAAAGTAAAAAACAATTTCTACCAATGCAAGAATTATTATGGATAAAGTTTACACCTGATTTTATGAACATTTTGTTAAAACTTAAAATTCATCACTTTCACATCAAACAATATTATTTTCGCACCACTTAAAATAGTTTTATGTTGAAAAAAAGTTTGTTCTCAATTGCATTTATTGTATCAATATTTTTTGCTGATAAAGCCATTGCAGCTGATACTGGTCATGAGCTAAAATTTAAAATTAATCTAAAAGACACTATGTGTTATCTTGCCAACTACTTTGGCGATAAGCAATATTTACAGGATTCTGCAAGAACTGATAAAGAAGGTCGATTAACTTTTAAAGGTAAAGAACCGTTACCAGGAGGAATTTATCTTTTTGTTTTCCCTGGTAAAACCTATTTTGAAATGATTATTGACAAAGAACAACATTTTTCAATGGAATGTGACCCTACAGATGTAATCAGCTCAATGCAAATTAAGGGATCGGCCGACAACCTCCTTTTTTATGACTATCTCAAATTTATTCAGCAACAATCAAAATCCGTTGAAACACTAAGAGCTGAACGAAAAGCTAAAACAGATGCGAAAGAAAGTACTGACGAAGTAGACAAAAAAATAAAAGCGGTAGATAAAGCGGTAATAAACTACAAACTGAAATACATTGACGAGCATCCTAATTCGTTGTTGGCTAAAATTTTTCAGGCTTCACAAGAACCTGACGTACCTGAAGCTCCTATGCTGGCTAACGGCCAAAAAGATTCCACTTTTGCTTATCGATATTATAAAGAACACTATTTCGATAATTTTGATTTTGCAGATGACCGTTTATTGCGTACACCAATCTATCACAACAAGGTTTCGACTTATATAAAAAATTTAACGCTTCAGATGCCTGATAGCATTATCGTTGCAGCTGAATATTTAGTGGAGAAAGCCTCACCCAATAAGGAAACTTATAAATACATGGTTTGGTATATTACCAACACCTACGAAACCTCCAACATAATGGGTATGGATGCAGTTTTTGTTTTTATGGCTAAGAAATATTATACAAAGGAAAAAGCATATTGGGTAGATGCTACTTCATTGTTTAAAATACAGGATCGGGCTGCAATTCTTGAACCAATTTTACTAGGAAAGAAAGTAAAAAATTTATCCCTTGAAGATACAGCTGGTGTATATCATCAATTATATGATGTAAAAGCCAAGTGGACTATATTATTTTTCTGGGATCCAGATTGTGGCCATTGCAAAAAAACCGTACCCGTTCTGCAAGAATTATATACAAAGATGAAAGGTAAAGGGGTTGAGGTTTATGCTATTTGTACCGAAGTTGAAATGGAGAAATGGAGAAGTTTTATTAAAGAGCATAAACTAGAATGGATAAATGTAGCAGACCCTAATCTTCACAATAATTTCCGTCATGAATTTGACATCAGCTCTACGCCTCAAATTTTCATGCTTGACGAAAACAAAATAATCAAAGCTAAGAAGATTGATGTGGAAACGCTTGACAAAATTTTGTGTAAAGAATTAGATATGGAGCCCACTATTAAGGCTCCTGAAAAAGATAAAGAAGGGCATTAGAATTAAATAGTTCCTATTTCAGTCTTTCGTTGATATCCAATCGGTGTTTTCGAGCAGTATCTAAGGCAATATCATAACCTGCATCAGCATGTCGGATGACTCCCATCGCAGGATCGTTATGTAATACACGTTTTAATCTGATTGCAGCATCTTGTGTTCCATCGGCCACTATTACCATTCCTGCATGAATTGAGTAACCAATACCTACTCCTCCACCATGATGCAGAGAAACCCAACTTGCGCCACCAGCTGTATTGATCAGAGCATTTAAAACTGGCCAATCTGCAATTGCGTCACTACCATCTTTCATTGCTTCTGTTTCTCGGTTTGGCGATGCTACACTGCCTGTATCTAAATGATCACGACCGATAACAATTGGGGCTTTAACTATTCCGGTTCTAACCATTTCGTTAAATGCTAATCCCGCCTTTTCTCTTTCACCTTGACCCAACCAACAAATTCTAGCAGGTAATCCTTGAAAAGCTATTCTATCCTGCGCCATTTTTATCCAACGTGCCAATGCTTTATTTTTCGGAAACAACTCCAGTATTTTTTTATCGGTTTCATAAATATCGTTGGGATCGCCACTTAATGCGGCCCAACGGAAAGGCCCTTTGCCTTCGCAGAAAAGCGGACGTATATAAGCCGGAACAAATCCTGGGAAGTCAAAAGCGTTTTTCAAACCCATTTCCAAAGCCTGACCTCGCAAATTATTTCCATAGTCAAAAGTCACTGTTCCTTTTCTCTTTATTTCAATCATCAGTTGAGTATGCTTCACCATCGTTTGCTTCGAGAGTTGAATGTAGTGTTCAGGATTTGTTTCACGCAATACTTTTGCTTCTTCAACACTTAATTTTTCAGGAAAATATCCAACCAATGCATCATGGGCTGATGTCTGATCTGTTAACGTATCAACGGCAATATTTCTATCAATCAATCTTTGCAAAAGATCAACTGCATTGCCTATGTAGGCAATTGAAATTGCTTCACCTTTAGTTTTTGCTTCCACTGCTCGGTCAATTGCTTTATCCAGATCATCAAACATAAAATCAAGATAACGGGTATGAATCCTTTTCTCGGCACGCCATGCCTCCATTTCTGCTGCAAGACAGGTACCTTCATTCATAGTAATTGCAAGTGGTTGTGCGCCTCCCATTCCACCAAGTCCCGCAGTTACATTTAAAGTATTTTTTAATGAGCCGCCAAAATGTTGACGTGCCACTTCTGCATAAGTTTCATAGGTACCTTGCACTATTCCTTGAGAGCCGATGTATATCCACGAACCAGCAGTCATCTGTCCATACATGGTTAATCCTTTTGCTTCTAACTTGCGAAACTCTTCCCAATTGGCCCAATGAGGAACCAATTGCGAATTAGAAATAATTACACGCGGAGCATCTTTATGTGTCGGTAAAATCCCAACTGGTTTTCCCGATTGAATCAATAAGGTTTCATCTTCATTTAGATCTCGCAAGGCTTTTACTATGAGATGAAATGCCTCTACATTACGTGCTGCCTTACCTGTTCCGCCATAAACAATTAAATCCTCTGGGCGCTCAGCCACCTCAGGATCAAGATTATTGTGCAACATACGTAGCGCTGCTTCCTGCACCCAGCCTTTGCAACTAATTTGTATTCCGGTAGGGGTTTTTGTTTTTGTAAGGTCTAATTTTTGTGTTGTAGTTTCCATCTTTAGTGATTGTGGTAATTAAAGTAACTCGTTACAATTCATTCTATTTTTTATCAGTAAATCAGCACATTATCAAATCAGCACATCATTTTTTCTTCTTCTCTTCCTTTTTAAACTTCCATGGGCAATGACGGCATCCGCTTTGACAACAGTAGCCACGCTTAAGATGATATTTTTCCGTAAAAACGATAAATCCTTCATCGGTTAAATAATAATCTTCTTTGTCAAATTTATCATAAAAAGCCATGGCTGCAAAACTCGTTATTTTTGACCGTTTATAATGCGTAAAAATAATTTTCTACCAGTTTGTTATGCTGACGAAGCAAGCATCTCTCAACAAATTCCAATACAGGTATTAAATAATCCATTATTAGAGCAAAAGAAAATTTCTCTTTCTATTTTAAGAGAAGACCTTGTACATCCTTTTACGGGTGGAAATAAATGGCGCAAACTCAAATACAATCTACAACAGGCAAAAGATCACGGACTCGATACATTGTTGACATTTGGTGGTGCTTATTCCAACCATTTGGTAGCCACAGCCGTTGCCGGGAAGAAAAATGGTTTTAAAACCATTGGCTTGGTGAGAGGAGAAGAAATGCCACCACTGAACAAATGTTTGCAAATTGCTATTGACCACGGCATGCAATTACATTATTTATCTCGCGCACAATACCGGACTTATCGCAATCCTGAAACACATCATCCATTAAAAAAACAATTTGGAGACTGTTATATTTTGCCCGAAGGTGGTTCCAACCTCCTTGCTGTGAAAGGGTGTAGTGAAATTATTACTGATGCCAAAATTGATTTTGATATTGTTTGTGTTGCTGTAGGGACCGGTGCAACATTGGCAGGAATTATTTCAGTCTTAAAACCACATCAGCAAGCTTTGGGTTTTTGTGTTTTGAAAAATGTTGAACAAATCAAAAATGATGTTGAAAACTGGTTGACTGACTCCGGAGTCAAAAACTCGAATTGGAGTTTGGTTGAGGATTATCATTTTGATGGTTACGCAAAATCAAATAGGGAGCTTTTAAATTTTGTTGAACAATTTTCATTGGCTAATGAAATTCCAATCGAACCCATTTACACTGGAAAAATGTTTTATGGAATAATGGATTTGATTGGAAAAAGTTATTATGAGAAAGGAAGCCGAATAATTGTCATTCATTCTGGGGGACTTCAATATTTGAGCTAAATCTTGTACTAATTTCCAAACCAATCCATAGTTATTAACATCAACCCTTGTGTGTTGAAAAGTTATGTGTTAATAACTCAGCTGGTTGCCTTTTAGCCGTTACCTTGCGTCATATTAAACTAAGTGAAATTCTATCTTTACGCAATTAACACCTCAAACACTAAGTTGCTGGCCAAAAGCCAATTATGAAAATTACTTATTACGGACATTCATGCTTTGAAATAATGGTAAACGACAAAAAACTGTTGTTTGATCCATTTATCACCGGCAATCCGTTGGCTAAGTCGATCAATATCAGTAAGATTGAACCTGACTATATTTTGCTGAGCCATGGGCATAACGACCATTTGGGTGATACCGTTGAACTGGCTTTAAGAACCAAGGCTAAAGTGGTTTGTTCTGCTGAAATAGAAAAATGGCTGAATAAAAAGGGGGTGTCGAACACACACGGAATGAACATAGGTGGCAAATGGAAATTTGATTTTGGGCACGTAAAATCTGTGGTGGCAGTGCACAGCAGCAGTATGCCTGATGGAAGTTATGGTGGTCACCCAATGGGATTTATCATTGAATCATCACAAAAAAATTTCTATTACTCAGGTGATACCGCCTTGACTTATGACATGAAATTGATTGGCGAGTATCGTCAGGTTGACTTTGCCTTTTTGTGCATTGGCGATAATTTTACAATGAGTGTTGACAATGCAATTATTGCTTCTGATTTTATCAAATGCGACAAAATCATAGGAATGCATTATGATACTTTGGACTCTATAAAGATTGATAAGGAAGTTGCGAAAGAAAAATTTAAAAGAGCAGACAAAGAATTAACATTGATACCGATTGGAAACAGCATTGAAATTTAAGGCTAAAAAAGATCATTTTAAAAAGTATATCTAAATTATAAAATCCTAAATCCCAAAACCAGAATGGCAAAGATCATTGCAATAGCAAATCAAAAAGGAGGAGTAGGAAAAACTACTACCGCAATAAACCTTGCAGCCAGTCTTGCTGTGTTGGAATATAAAACACTATTAGTGGATGCCGATCCGCAGGCCAATGCAACATCAGGTGTTGGCTTTGACCCGCGCACAGTGAAGACGAGCATTTATGAGTGTATCATCAATGAAGTATCAGCACGCGATATAATACTTGAAACAAAAACACCGTATCTCTACCTTCTGCCCTCTCATATTGATTTGGTGGGCGCAGAAATTGAGATGATTCAGTTACCTAGCCGCGAACACATGATGAAACATGTGCTGGAAGAAATAGCCGATGATTTTGATTTTATCATAATTGACTGCTCACCTTCGCTGGGACTAATTACTATCAATGCATTAACCGGTGCACATTCGGTGATAGTACCAGTACAATGCGAGTATTTTGCTTTGGAAGGTTTAGGAAAATTATTGAACACAATTAAGATTGTGCAAACCAGATTAAATCCTGATTTGGAAATTGAAGGCATTCTGTTAACCATGTATGATATGCGCTTGCGATTAAGCAACCAGGTGGTGGAAGAAGTAAAAACACATTTCCAGGATATGGTTTTCGATACGATTATTCAACGAAATACCAAATTAGGAGAAGCACCTAGTTTTGGCGAAACCATTATTATGCACGATGCTACCAGTAAAGGAGCAATCAACTACCTGAACCTTGCCCGCGAAATTTTGCAAAATAACGAACTCACCAAAATGAGCGCGTCAGAAAAAGTGTTGACCGAAAGAGTATTGGATAAATTGAGGGTAAGCGAAAATTGATGTGCTGATTAATTGATGTGCTGATTAAACTCATTATCCATTGTAAATTATTAATTATTAATTATTAATTAAAAAAATTGTGATGACTGTTAAACGAAATGCATTGGGCAGAGGCTTGAGTGCATTACTTGAAAATACCACCGAAAACGCTACGGATAATTTCAGCGGAAACAAGGCTCTTGCCGGTTCTGTATCAAATATTTTATTGAGCCTGGTTGAGGCTAACCCATTTCAACCCCGCGTGGATTTTAACGATGTTGCTTTGCATGAACTAAGTGAGTCCATTAAACACCAGGGAATAATTCAACCAATTACTGTGCGCAAGATGGGTCACGACCATTACCAGATTATTAGTGGTGAACGCAGGTTTAAAGCATCGAAATTGGCCGGATTAGAAAGCATTCCTGCTTATGTTCGAATAGCTAACGATCAGGGCATGTTGGAGATGGCATTGGTAGAAAATATACAACGCGAAAATTTAAATGCATTGGAGATTGCAATCAGCTACCATCGCTTGATGGACGAGTGCAATATTTCGCAAGAAGAATTAGCGGATAAAGTGGGAAAGGACCGAACTACTGTTACCAATTATTTGCGTTTATTAAAGCTTCCTCCACAAATACAAACTGCTGTGCGAGATGGAAAAATTACCATGGGACATGCTCGTGCCATTATCAATGTAAATGATGTAGGATTACAACTCAAGATTTACAATGACATCATACAAAACGAACTAAGTGTTCGAAAGGTAGAAGATTTGGTAAGAGAAACAGCACGTAACAAAGCTGGTAAATCATCCTCAGCTAAAGATGCAACAAAGCAGTCGATTGAACTAAAAAATATTGAAGAGCGATTAACGCGTAAATACGAAACCAAAATTGATATTAAGCATCGCACCAACGGCAGCGGACAATTAGTGTTTAGTTATTTTAGTACAGATGATCTTAATCGAATCATCGAGTTGCTTGATTTTGATTAATCAATATGTTTTTAAGGATTCTATGCTGCACGCTATTCGTAATTAGCTTTTCATTTAATACTGTTGCACAAATAGTAACCAGTGATTCAACAGTGATTAGTGATA
Organism: Bacteroidota bacterium; assembly: GCA_031409815.1. Taxonomy (GTDB): domain Bacteria; phylum Bacteroidota; class Bacteroidia; order AKYH767-A; family OLB10; genus JANLUX01. Next base: position 1,901 of record JANNXV010000103.1, on the reverse strand, counting down.
CCACTACAAGAGTAAGTCCTTCCAAAGAATTACTTATTGACTCTTTATCACTACCACATTCTCCGCGTAAAGCCACTTTATACTCTGCCTTGTTGCCTGGTTTAGGGCAGGCTTACAATAAAAAATATTGGAAAATTCCGGTTGTATATGGTGCATTTGCTGTTACCGGATATTTTATTCATTACAATAATGTTCGCTATCGTAAATACAACAATGAGTTAATTGCACGAAGCAATAACGACACCGCTAGCCTTAATTCATCACTATCCAATTTGGATGATTCGGCAATAAAATCTGCAAGTGATGATTACAGAAGATTTCGCGATTTAGATATTATGATTGCAGCTTTGATTTATGTCTTAAATATTGTGGATGCACATGTAGATGCGCACCTTTTTTATTTTAATGTGGACGACAATTTGAGTATGCGAATAACACCACAGCTACAACTATTGCAAAATCAAGCGGTAGTGCCAAACCTAAGTTTAAAATTTAATTTTTGAGCCATGAAAATTGCGCTAATCGGTTATGGTAAAATGGGTAAAGAGATTGAGCAATTGGCATTAGCCAATGGTGACGAAATCGTATTGAGAGCCGATAAAGATCACGTTGTTGTACTGGAAGATTTAAAACATGCCGATGTTGCGATAGAATTTACTCAACCCGATGCAGCAGTAAAAAATATACGATTATGTTTTGAAGCTAATGTGCCTGTGGTGGTGGGTACAACAGGCTGGTATGATAATTTGAGAATGATTACCATTGAATGCGAAGCAAAAAACCAGTCGCTATTATATGCGAGCAATTTTAGTGTGGGAGTAAATATCTTTTTTGAACTCAACAAGCGACTGGCCCAACTAATGAATCAACAAACTTCGTATGAAGTTAGAATTGATGAAACACATCATACCCAAAAATTAGATAAGCCAAGTGGCACAGCTATCTCATTAGCGAACGATATTATCAAGGACTTACAATCAAAAACTAGCTGGCAGTTAGACGAACAAAAAAAAGTTACACCCGAAAATTTGTTAATTCGCTCACATCGTGAAGATCAAGTTCCAGGAACACATACCATAACCTATCAATCACCGGTTGACACCATCGAAATAAAACATACCGCCCACAACCGCAAAGGATTTGCAGCCGGTGCATTAATTGCAGCCAATTGGATCATTGAAAAAAAAGGTGTTTTTACCATGAAGGATGTACTTTTTAAACAATAGAAGGCAACAAACCCAGTTAGCTTACTGTATAAATAATTGCTGCATTTCAACAAAGTTTGATGCAGGTGATTAATTTCGTGCCCCTTATATAAATATTATGAACTGGAAATTTTGGGAAAGTAGTGGCCGCAAAAGCAAAACCCGCGAGTGGATTGATGCAATCGTTTTTGCTGTAATAGCGGCTACCATTATACGTACCTTCTTTATCGAAGCATTTACCATTCCTACTCCATCTATGGAAGAAAAACTGATGGTGGGCGATTTTCTATTTGTAAGCAAATTAAATTATGGTCCTCGCACACCAATGACACCGCTCTCGTTTCCATTCGTGCATCAGGAACTTCCCATTATCGGTGGTAAATCTTATTCAGAAGCATGGACCCTCCCCTATTATCGTTTGCCTGGATTTTCATCTGTAAAAAACAATGATTGTGTTGTTTTTAATTACCCAATGGAGGACGATCGTCCTGTAGATAAAATGACACATTATATTAAGCGGTGTGTTGCAATAGCAGGCGACACTTTAGAAATTAATGATGGATTAGTGCATATTAACCGTAAAGCGGTCCCTTTAAGCGATAATGGTCAGACATTATATGCTGTGTCGGCTGAACAGGGTTTTACTTTTAATAATGTAGAAGAATTAACTGAAATCTCATCTGAATATGGAAAAAA
>JANNXV010000102.1:0-4561 GCA_031409815.1 Bacteroidota bacterium | reverse complement strand
GTGCTCTGCGAACCTTACCATGCTTGTTAACTTCGAGCTTTGAGATTTTAGGGCTGCATAAAGGGAAAATACGCTCTACGCCTACGCCACCGGAAATTTTACGAACGGTAAAAGTTTCTGTCATTCCGTTTCCTTTACGTTGTAAAACCACACCCTGAAACATCTGCTCGCGTTCCTTGGTACCCTCAATAATCTTATAGGTAACAGTTATAGTGTCTCCCGCTCTGAAATCAGGCCACTGCTTTACTTCTACGCTTTGTTGCTCGGCAACTTTCATTAAGTCCATGATAATTTCGTTTTTTGAATCCCCTATTTTGGGGAGCGCAATATTAAGAAAAAAATATCAAGAATTGATGATAGAATTTACTTAGTTGTTAAATTTATTTTAGCATGTCAGGTCTACGAAGGCGCGTACGCTCAACACTTTGCTCATACCTCCATTGATTAATTTTAGCTTCATTGCCACTTAAAAGTATTTCGGGCACGGCCCAATTTCTGAATTCGGCTGGTCTGGTATAGACAGGTGGAGCAATCAAATCATCTTGAAATGAGTCACTTAAGGCTGAAGTTTCGTCATTTAAAACCCCAGGTAAAAGTCGGATTATTGAATCGCAAAGAACTGCAGCTGCCAGTTCGCCACCTGAAAGCACATAATTGCCAATTGATATTTCGCGGGTTATTAAATGCTGGCGCACACGCTCATCCACTCCTTTGTAGTGCCCACAAAGTAGAATAAGATTGCCCTTTAGGCTCAATTCGTTGGTAATGGATTGGTTTAGCAATTCGCCATCCGGGCTTAAATATATTACTTCCTCGTAATCTCTTTTTGACTGGAGATCTTCAATACAAAGTGTGATGGGTTCCACCATCATTACCATTCCGGCTCCTCCTCCAAAAGCATAGTCGTCAACCGATTTGTGCTTATTTAAGGCATAATCTCTAAGATTAATCAGGTTAACTTCCACCAAACCCTTTTCAATTGCCCGTTTTAGAATTGAGTGGCTGAAAGGACTTTGCAATAAATCAGGGTGTACTGTTATGATGTCGATACGCATGTGGCTAAATTAACTATAAGCAACTTCAAAGGAATAATTTACACCATCTTTACAAATGTTTCTCCATCCTCCAATGCTGAATTTCTCCAAAAAGCAGATAAGACTTCTCAGTTACATTGTAGCCCATTCTTTGGTAAAAGGGTACAGCATTTTCGCGGGCATCCATAAAAATTAAAATTAAACCTAATTGTTTAGCTGAACGCTCTAAATAGCTGATTATAAATTCTCCATAACCTTTACCCCTATCCATCTCTTTAACTCCCATGGAGCGAATTTGTCCGGTTGTTTTATCAGGAATTTGTAAACGGCAAACGGCAATTGCTTCCTCTCTTTCATTTAAAATCATTGCATGAATAGCCCCTTCTTCTCCTTCATCCTTCTCAGACCCCTTTGGGCGATTCCAATCCTTTCGAAGCACTTCCCAACGCAATTGGTAGTATTTATCCAATTCTTCCTGTGTTTTAGGTTCAATTAATTTATAGCCTTTAGGCAGTTGAATAAATGGCATTATCAGGATGGTATTTCTTTTGACTTACAAAATATTTCAGCAATCATACATCGGATGCTGCCTCCTCCTATTTTCTCAATAATTGGAATGTCGAACGAAACAATTTCGCTGTGTTTAGCAATTGTATCAATCTGAGAAAAGTGCAATGAACGGAGTGCAGTTGCAGACAAAAGAGTATACCTTTTGCTATTGGCATTTTGGACTTGAAGCATGTTTCCTGCAAAAGCATGCATTTGAGATAATGAGATTAAAATCAACTCATGTCCAGTAAATGCCAGAATTCGTTCCAGATCCTTACGTTCCTTGATATCCGGAATGCATTCTGCACAAAGTACTGCGTAACCCTCACCAATATGAAGCATCACATTGGTATGGTATATTTCCATTTGCTTATCAATTGCATGAAAAATGTGTAACTGGTAACCCAATGTCTTACATGCCTTTTTTAGTACATCTAAATCGGTTCGTTGAGAAATACAAGCATAAGCCAAATGGCTGATATGATCAAAAACAATGCTTCCGGTTCCTTCCAGGTATTTACCTTCGCTCTCAAAATAAGTAAGGTCAATTACTTCATTTATTAGGTATCTTTCCTTTAACGATTGAATAATGTCTGACCTCCGTTCCTTTCTCCGGTTTTCGGTAAGCATCGGATAAATAATTACTTTTCCATCGTCATGAAACGAGATCCAATTATTAGGAAAAACTGCATCCGGGGTATCCGCATCTATTTGTTCAAATACGTTTACATTTATTTCCAGTTTTTTTAATCGGCTACTAAAATGATCAAATTCGGTAAGTGCTTTTGATCGTAACTCTTCGGCAGAAGCTAACATGGTCTTTTGAAAAATATTAGTTGCCGCTGTTTGCAGATTATAGGAAAATGCGGTTGGACGAATTAATAAAAAAGAAGTAGCGGTTTGAGATCTCATTAGCTTAATTCTTTGTCAAATTTAGCTGTTTGCTATAACGAAATTATATCCTCAAATTTTCGGTTCTTTATCATTCGCAAAAGCATTCCATGAAAATGGTTTCCATTTGAAATAGACTTAATCGATTTTTTCCAGTTCGATGGAGTGAAACCGGTTTTAAATCCATATCCGCATAGTTTGCCTTGCTCCACCAACAGCAGTCCCTTTTCTTCCTCAGTCCGGCCTTTGCAAACAAAAAGTGCTGAATTAATACCAGGCAATATTTTGATTTTTACCTGCCGAGGGTGATGCTTGTTATATAAAGGTCTTAAAGAAATTATTTCTTCTGTTTCTCTGATGGCAGAAATAATATCATTTCCACATACTTCATGTTTGATTTCAAACAACTCCTGCCTAATACGAGTACCCTTATTTCCTTTGGTTTTAGTTACAAAATCAACCACTCCCTTTCGCAGATTGTATGCTTTATTAACGAATAAAAGCTCACCAGCTTTATTATAGAGGTAAAAAATTCCAGGCTGTGTGGGTAATTCAGCTAATACCTCTGGCTTAATACATGATGGAATTTGAGCCTCTGTTTGTTGAGCTTTTATCTGCTCCTTTATAATTACATGATCGCCAGTTTTTAAGATCAATTCAAAAAGTTTGACTGTGGCAAGGGCATCATCACCAGCGCGATGCCTGGATTTAATATCAATATCGAGTAATTTACACAGTTTGCCTAAACTGTATGAACTGTGTCCGGGTAAAATTTTTCGACTCAAAATATGAGTACAAAGGGTATCTCGGCTATAATCAAATCCCAGATTGCGAAATTCAGCACGAATAAATGAGTAATCGTTTTGCGAATTGTGCGCCACCACTATTTTTCCCTCTGTTAACTCAACTATTTTTTCGGCAATATCTTTGAATTTAGGTGCAGTTGACACCATTTTATCGCTGATACCGGTGAGCCTGCTCACAAAAACAGGAATACTCCTTTCGGGATTAACAAGGCTTATAAAAGAGTCGATAATTGCAGTGCCATCATGCGTATAGATAGCAATCTCTGTGATCTTATCAGTAAATGAATTACCACCTGTGGTTTCTATATCGAGTATGGCGTACAAGCGCAATGTTGAATTTTGAATTTTAAATGATGAATTTTGAACCATTGACTTTTTCAAAATGTAACGTTACAGCTTTCACTTCAACATTCATCATTCCTTATTCAATATTCAAAATTATGATGGTGTGCCCGAAGAGAGACTCGAACTCTCAAGGAAATTACTCCAACGGCTTCTGAGACCGCAACGTTTACCAATTTCGCCATCCGGGCTTTTTGATTTAGGATTTGTGGATTTGTGATTTGGGGATGTAGGATAAATCCTTACATCCTAAATCCTCAAATCCAAACATCCAATAAGTGCCCGAAACGAGATTCGAACTCGTACACCCTTTCGGGCGCCACCCCCTCAAAGTGGTGCGTCTACCAATTTCGCCATCCGGGCATGGAGTAAATTTTAAATTAAAAATTTTAGATTGTATTTGAAATACTGAAACTATTTTCTGAATGGAGTGCGAAAATAAACAATCTAAAATCCATAATTAAAAATCTAAAATTCTAATTATTATGCTGATACTTTTTGCAGCACCTGAGCCATTGTAATTCCAATTACGGCAGGTGAATCTACTACGTGAATGCCACAATCGCGCATAATTTTCATTTTGGCTTCTGCGGTATCTTCTGCACCGCCAATAATAGCTCCGGCATGTCCCATCCTTCTACCGGGAGGAGCTGTTTGTCCGGCAATAAAGCCAACGACAGGCTTACGGTTATTATCTTTTATCCATCGTGCTGCTTCCGCCTCAAGGCTTCCGCCTATTTCTCCAATCATTATGATGCCTTCAGTTTCCGGATCATCCATAAAAAGCTGAACAGCCTCCAGGGTAGTAGTTCCAATAATGGGGTCACCACCAATTCCAATTGCCGTGGATATACCCAAACCTGCTTTCACAACCTGATCGGCAGCTTCGTAGGTTAAAGTACCCGATTTCGACACAATTCCGATTTTGCCTTTCTTGAA
>JANNXV010000101.1:0-12053 GCA_031409815.1 Bacteroidota bacterium | reverse complement strand
GGTTCTGTAATACCCATTTCGGTACCCGCCACTTTTGCGGTATAACCGGATATGAAATGATACATTGCCTGAGCTTTATCCAATCGGCTGATGGGAGGTAACACACCAAATGCATCACAAGTTAAAAAGAAAATATTTTTGGGTGGTTTTGCCACTGAAGGCTCCACTGCATTATCAATAAAATTAATCGGGTATGCTACACGTGTGTTTTCAGTTTTACTAATGTTTTCGTAATCGGTGGTGGTAGTACCATCAATAAACTCTGTGTTTTCCAACAATGAACCAAATCGGATTGCATTGAAAATCTGTGGTTCTTTTTCGGCTGAAAGGCTAACACATTTAGCATAACAACCTCCTTCAAAATTAAATACACTGTCGTCACTCCATCCATGTTCATCATCTCCAATCAATCCGCGTTGAGGGTCTGCACTTAAGGTAGTTTTACCTGTGCCCGATAGGCCGAAGAACAAAGCAGTGTCGCCATCTTTACCCACATTAGCCGAGCAATGCATACTCAACACATTTTTATGCTGTGGCAACACATAATTCAACACAGTAAAAATTCCTTTTTTAATTTCGCCTGTATAGCCGGTTCCACCAATTAAAATCATTTTTTTAGTGAAGTTGATCACCGCAAAATTATGCTGACGTGTTCCGTCAATAGCAGGTATTGCTTTAAAACCCGGTGCATTAACAATTACCCAGTCAGTTGTCATGGTTTCTATTTCTGCACGTGTAGGGCGCAGAAATAGGTTATTAGCAAATAAATTACTCCAAGGATATTCGGTTACTACTCTCACATTTAAACGATAGCGTGGATCTGCGCAAGCATAACTATCGCGAACATACACTTCACGACCGGTTAAATAGGCTGCCATTCTTGCAAATAGGCGATCAAATTTTTCATCATCAAATTTGATATTTATATCACCCCACCAAACTGTGTTATTGGTTTCAGCATCAGCCACACAAAATTTATCTTTTGGTGAGCGGCCTGTAAACTCTCCGGTATCCACTGCAAGTGCACCAGTATCAGTAAGTTCACCCATTCCATTTAAAATAGTTTCTTCTACAAGTTCAGCCGGACTGAGGTTCCAATAGGCCGCACTTACATTGTTTAGTCCAATATCAGCAATAGAAGCTTTTGGATTTTTATGACCGTATTCATTCATGATGGTAAGAAATTTTTGCAAAGAAAGGCAAAATATCAGGTTTAGTCAACCTTAAATCACTGTTTTCAATAAAATTCATCTTAAAATTGGTTAAGGGCTTTAATATATAAGCCGATAGCTGAAATAGTTATTTCAATGAATCTAAGTTTGTTCATTAAAACGCGAGAAGTTGGGGATAGGCAATCAATTAATTCTGATAGAACAGCACTATTGTCGGTAAGTATTCTTTTTATTTTCGATGATACGAACCAACTCATGGCCTTTGAAAGCTTCGGTTAAGCCGTTAATAAAGCGCACCTGTTCTTCCGAAGAAAGATTGTCGAGCGTGTAACAAAAATCAGTTTCTCCTTCGCGACCCCATGGGTGAGAATCATATACAATTCGCTTGCTGCTGGCATCCATAAATTGTTGCGAATAATTATCAAGGATGGGTCGGCCATCAGGATCAATGCCTTCTCCTATACTATATAGTGATACAACTACTCTGTAAAAAGCGGGAACTGTATCGCCCTGGGATTTATTTGCCTCAACTGAAACGGGAGTTGTTTGTGACGAATTTGTAGTGCCGGAAGTTGATTGTGTAGTTTGATTGTCGCTATTATTTTTTACGGCAGCATTTTTATTGTTTTTACAGGCGATAGTGGTAATGATTATAGCGCTAATAATAATTGTTTGAACTTTTTTCATGAGTTTGAATTTTGTTGACTTAGATTTTTGAATGACAGCAGAAGCAATAACCATCCCATTATTAAAAATAAACCACCAATGGGAGTGATGGGGCCTAACCAATTCAGGTTAACTTCACCTAATTTGCGGAGCGATAAACCGTAGATGGATCCACTGAATAATAGGATTCCGATGGCAAATGCGTAACCGCTTTTAATAAGCAATGATGTTGGTTTCAGGTAAAGTAATATGCCCACTGCTAGTATAGCAAAACTGTGATAGAAGTGATAACGGATACCTGTTTCATAAATGGCAATGTCTTCGGTCGAAATAATCTCCTTTAATTTATGTGCCCCAAAAGCACCTAGCATCACAGCCAGCATGCCCGAAATAGCGGATAATCGTAAAAAGAAAATATGCTTATTAGGTGTTTTCAAATTTCAACTATTATCTGCGTGAATTTAGGTATTGATTCAACTCATCGGTTGAGGTTTCAAAAGTAAAAGCATCATTAAGTTTAAAATAGTTTCCGATATCGTAGGTGTGATCGTAAGCATATTTGGCGATATCGAGTTTACTATCTTCAAACGAGAACATTTGCATAATTTCTTTTACCTGAGATGCAAACATACAATGACTATTGATGATTTGTTTGGCGATGGTCATTTTAGTTTCTTCAAACGATTTGGAGGCGATGGTTTCTTTTATTGCTGAAAATTCGGATGGAGTGATTGGAGGGGTACAACCAACCGCACCAGTGTAGCCAGGCAAATATGAGGGTGGGGGAACAGGTGCAACATGATCAGCCCCATAAGTGTTCATGTTAGTAGAGTGAGTTACAGTTGTGGTTGTTGTGGTTTGAGACTGAATTGTTTCGCCCTCTTTATCCGATATATTGATACTAATATTTCCACCTTCCTCCTCCATTTTTACTCCCATATTTACATTTACATTGTCAGGATTTGCACCTTTAGTGGTAGTTGTGGTTTGTGAATGAGTAAAAGAAGCATTCTGATTAGGGCTTTGATTGTACACAACAACAGTTTGTGATGGAGCGGCAACCGGAGCTTGTGCAATAGGAACTGCACTAATCAAACGAAGGACATATTCACCTTTGCTGTTTTTCTTGATCGCATAAGTTGTTTCGGTGCCCGGTTCCACACCCAGATTAAAACTCTTTTCTCCAATTGCGGTGTTATCAAAAATTACTTTCATTTTATACCATTCTGCGTTTAATCCTGTAATTTTTACATTGGTTTCCGGTTTGTCATTTTGTTTTAAACCGTTTAGGATGGCCGTAAATTTTTCTCCATTTTCGGTAAAAAGAATGGCATTGGAGGTTTGCGCAATAGCTGATTTTCCAATCATTAATAAAATAATAATTTGAAATAATTGCTTTTTCATTCAGTAGTTTAGCGTGATTTGCTTTAATTCCACAAACGGTTGCAAATGTATTAAGTGTAGTGTTAATATCAATCTGTTATCATTTCAATAGAGTCTTTAAAATTTAACGCAGAGGTCGCGGAGAGCCAGAGAAACACAGAGTTGATTTTTCTTCGCGTATCTCTGCGCAAAACTTCGCGACCTCTGCGTTTAATATTTCCTCTAATCTTAAATCCAATTGCTCTACTTTCGCAAACGTTTTTTATAGCAAATTATTGATGAGAAAAATATTATTGTTAGGAGCAGGTCGTTCGTCAGGAGCGTTAATAAAGTATTTATTAGAGCATGCACAGGCTGATGATTTTGAATTAACCGTTGCGGATATTTCTGTTTCTTCTGCCAAAGAAAAAATTCATCAGCATGAACGGGGACGTGCCATTGCTTTCGATATTAATAATGTAGAAGAAAGAGCCAATGAAATTGGGAATGCTGATATTGTGATCTCATTATTACCTCCTTCTTTACATTATTTAGCTGCGGTTGATTGTGTTAAAGCTGGTAGAAGTCTTGTAACTGCCAGTTATGTTTCTCCTGAAATAAAAGCATTACATGAGGAGGCCACTAAAAAAAATATTTTATTGTTGAATGAATGTGGTTTAGATCCGGGCATTGACCATATGTCAGCAATGGAAATTATTCATCGTTTGCAAAAACAGGGAGCTGAATTAAAAAGCTTTAAATCTTTCACAGGAGGATTGGTTGCACCTGAAAGCAACGATAATTTATGGGGATATAAATTTACCTGGAATCCGCGAAATGTAATTTTAGCAGGACAAGGAACTGCAAAATATATAGAGAACAACCATTATAAATACATTCCTTACAATCGTCTTTTTACGCAAATAGAAAAAATAAAAGTTGATGATTCAGGAATTTTTGATGGTTATGCTAATCGTGATTCTTTAGCTTATCGAAAAATTTATGGAATTGATACTATTCCAACTCTTTTGAGAGGCACATTACGTCAGGAAAATTTTTGCACTGCATGGCAGGTTTTTGTTACACTTGGTTTAACTGACGATTCTTATTCCATTGAAGATTCAGAACATCTTACTTATGAGCAATTGGTGGAGGCTTTTCTTCCAGCCTCTGCAAAAGGTGAAAGCATTGAAGAAAAACTCTGTAGTTTTTGCACTATCAATTCGAGTAGTGTTGAGATGGAAATGATTCGCTCAACCGGGATATTGTATAATAACGTAATCGGTTTACCAAATGCAACCCCTGCACAAATACTTCAACACTTATTGCAAAGTAAATGGGTTTTAAAACCTGAAGACAAAGACATGATTGTGATGCAACATTTGTTCGAATACTCGCTTAATGGTAAAAACGAAAGCATCCATTCAAGCCTTGTTGTTAAAGGTGAAAGTGTTGAACAAACCGCCATGGCAACAACCGTAGGGCTTCCGCTTGGTATAGTTGCCAGGTTAATGCTTCAAAATAAAATTTCGTTGCGTGGTGTTCAAATTCCGGTGCAGGAAGAAATTTATAAACCTGTTTTGAAAGAATTAAAGGAATATGGAATTAGTTTTTCTGAAAAACATTTTTGAAGGTAGTCATGCTGAACTTGTTTCAGCATCTTTTCAATTGTAAAGACCCTGAAACAAGTTCAGGGTGACGAGTCTGTTTTAAAACGCAGGATAGTAATCCCTCGTCAGTTCTTTATAAACCTGTGTAAAACCTTTATCGTCCTGATGAATGATGATTTCTTCTTCTTCCATTTTTATATTTTCAAAACCAAAACACATAATCACGCGTTTCTCTAATTTCTCCATTTTGGTTTTTATTCTTACCAAACGATGATAATATAATCCTGCTCCCATCGCTTTATCTTTAAACATCATTCCTTCTTTGCAGGGAAGTATCACACAGAAATTTCCAGTTCTATTCAAGAGATTTTTTACACCATTTATCAATTCATCAAAACTGAGTGAAGCATTTGCCTGTCGGGCAAGATTTCGCGCAGCATCATTTGCCTGGTAAGCATCCACAAAATAAGGCGGGTTACTCACTATCAAATCAAATTTTTGATTGGTCTCCCGTATGAATTCCTGCAAAGCACAGTGTTCAATTTTAATTCGGTCGCTCCAGGGAGATTCATTCACATTTTCTCTTGCCTGGATGCAGGCATTCTCATCAATATCAATTCCTGTGATCTGAGCATCTGTTTTCTGCGCAAGCATCAAAGCAATTAAACCTGTGCCTGTACCAATATCTAAAATCGTTTTGCAATCAACAGGCTGAACCCACGAGCCAAGTAATACACCATCCGTCCCTACTTTCATAGCACATCGGTCTTGATGGATGGTGAAATATTTAAAATGAAATACGTGTTCTGACATAAAACATCATCTTCAATATAGATTTGGTGTAACAAACTTAAACTATTTAATCCAATCAATCACTATTGAGTAAAAATTTAATTACTGCAAATCAATGATTTAGCATATATATCAAAAAATATTAGTACTATGTGTTGCATAGTACATGGTTAAAGATATATATTTGCACCACCAAGTAGTTTATACTTTGTCAAAGCAAAATCAAAAGGTGTTACAAGGGCTTGTTAACCAAATGATGAGAAAAGACAAAAGGACTATCAAAAACAAAAAATAAAAAATGAGCAATGTCGAAAACACCCAGGCACAAATGCGTAAAGGCGTTTTGGAGTTTTGCATCCTGAGTATCATAGCGCAGGGGGAAGTTTATCCTTCCGATATTATTGCGCGAATGAAGGAAGCCAAACTGATGGTGGTGGAGGGTACCTTGTATCCGCTGCTCACACGTCTCAAAAACCAAGGTCTGCTCTCCTACACCTGGAAGGAGTCAACAGGCGGACCGCCACGCAAGTATTATACACTTACTCCGATTGGAGAACAATTCACAAACGAACTACGCAACACCTGGAATGAACTGGTGGAAGCTGTAAACAAAACCACCTTAAAAACTTCAAACAATGAATAAGACGGTAACAGTAAACATAGGAGGTATGGTGTTCCATATAGAAGAGCACGCCTATGAAAAATTAAAAAAATACCTCGAAGCCATAAGAGGATACTTCACTACTTCGGATGGTCGTGATGAAATCATTCAGGACATTGAATCGCGCATTGCAGAAATGTTTACCGAGCGAATTGGTACCAACAGGCAAGTGGTGGTTGATGATGATGTGGAACACGTAATCAACACGATGGGTCGCCCTGATCAGGTGGCAGGAGAAAATGCTGAAGAAAAGGCTTCAGAGCCGTTTTCTAGTTATTCAACCACGAATTCAGGAAGAAGCTATCGCAGATTATTCCGCGACCCTGATGATAAGGTAATTGGTGGAGTTTGCAGCGGTATCGCACACTATCTTGGTTGCGACCCAGTGTGGATTCGACTTGGATTTGCTATCGCTTTGTTTGTGTTTGGAACAGGATTCCTATTGTATTTATTGTTGCTCATTATCATACCAAAGGCTCAATCCACAACGGATAAGTTGGAGATGAAAGGGCAACCGGTAAATATTGACAACATTAAAAAAACTATTCAGGATGAATTTGAAGATGTAAAAAGCAAATTCAATAATGGTGGTTTTCGAGACGCAACACGTAGAAGTGGAAGTGCTGTAAGTCGTTTCTTCGAAATGCTGGGACATATTATAGTAGGTGCATTTAAAGTATTCTTTAAAATAATTGCCTTTATATTGATGATTGCTTTAATAGGAACATTGATAGCATTGTTTGTGGTTTCACTGGGTGTGGCAGGAGTAGCACATTGGGGAAGCATGCCAGCCAATCTATCGCACTTGTTTCTGTCTGGGTCACAACAATGGTTAGTGATTACCACAGCAATTTTATTTCTTGGTGTACCCATCATAGTTTTGTTGTATAAGATTGTTAGGTTATTTGTAAATGCAAAATCAGAAAATAGATTTCTAAATGCAACAGCCGGTATATTGTGGGGAATAGGTTGGATTTTATTATTCATCTCAATTGCAGTGATTTCTAAAGATTACAAAGCGAAAGAATCTCGCAGAACAGAAATTCCGATTGCACAACCAGCCGGCAACACCATGTATCTGCAACTTTTGCATCCACACTCTTATCGTGACGACCACTATTATGATGGTGAATGGAATATTGATATTGATTCTGATATCTCAGCATATGAAGAAGGTGATACCATCCGTATTGGTAGCGTGAAGTTGGATGTAGTAAAAGCAGATGGAGATAAATTTGAATTAGTAAAAATTATTTCGTCACGTGGAAGCAATCGTAGGAATGCACAAGAAAATGCGCGCGAAATTTCTTATGAAATAGTCCAGACCGATTCAGTATTAAAAGTTGATGAAAACTTTTTACTCGCCCCACAGTCAAAATTTCGTGATCAAAAAATTCAATTGGTATTAAAAGTTCCGGTTGGTAAAAGTGTTCATCTTGGAAGCGAAACAGACAGAGTGTTTTACGATATTAAAAACGTAACAGATACTTATGATGGCGATATGGTTGGATATACCTGGACAATGACGGATCGTGGATTAGAATGTATCGGTTGCAACTTAGATGATAACGATGGCAAGAATAGAAATGAGCATGTTAAAATTCACGTAAACGGAAAGGATGTGAGTTTAGATGCCGATAACGACACTATCAACTGGGATGATAAAGATGTAAAAATTCACATCGATGAGAATGGTGTAGTGATTGATGCAAAAGAGAAAAGGAAATAAGTAGTGTTGTCATGCTGAACTTGTTTCAGCATCCCTACAGTTCAGTGTCCATCTAGAAAGATGCTGAAACAAGTTCAGCATGACAATATAAATCTTAACAACAATTTAACAAAATAATTTAAAACCTGCTGTAACAATTAAAACAAGCAGTGCGTCTTACCAATAAAATCGCGATTTAGTAAAGAATAAAACAAGCCCAATTCAGTTAGTAACAATACCAGTAAAATTACAAACAAGCCCAAAAAAAACTATTAATTCCGATCCATAAGGACGGTCTCAAATTTCAAATTCAAACAGTATTAAAACAAAAGACAAAATGAAAACAATCATAAATAAAATAAACAAAACAGTTGCATTAGTAGCATTATTAATAGCTCCTGCATTTACATTCGCACAAAGCACCGAAGTGCCTAATGATGTTCGCAGCGACATCGAAAAATTAAACAAGCAAATGGAGAATGACATCAAGGCAAATGACATGAGCAAGGTGGTAGATCTTTATGCTGACGAAGCAACGATTATTGTACCTGGCGGACAGAAAATACATGGTCGCAAAGCCATTGCTGATTACTGGTATAATTTTTCTCGATGCAAAAATTTTACCAGCGAAATAACCGAACTTGGTGGTAGCGGTAAAATGGTTTATCAATTGAGCAAGTGGACATTCACTTGTGTGAAAGACGGAAAGGAAACTACTTACACTTCAGATGTTGTAATGGTGTGGAAGCGTCAATCAGACTGGGGATATAAAATTCAGTTGAACAGCACGAATAATGAAGTGGCGCTAAGTGAAACTGAAGCACCAATTAATTCGGCTGAGAAATAAAGAGTGGTTGGTGGGGACACACAACCACGTAAGAGTAAGAATAGTTTGTTGTAGTAGGTCAGGTGTGAAAGCTCCGTTCTGTCCCGAAGTATCGGGTTCAGAATAGGGCTTTCTTTTTTTTAATTAATCTTATAATTCTTTATTGTAATAATGATTTTTCCCTTTTTTTCTTCTTTGGTTTTATCAGTTGGTTTCACTGGTGAATTAATATCAGCAGCAATTGCTTTTGGGATTTTAAACTTTTTAATATCCACAGTAAAAGTCACTTTATCTGGCAGCGCATATTGAATATAATTTTTGTGTTCGTATTCAATCAATATTGTTCCATTGGTTCGGGTAGTGAGTTGTGCTTTGCGAATAATATTTTCCTGTTCATCCACCCAAAGCTTTGCAAGAATTAAATCTGTTGTATCTGTATTTGGAATTACATTGATGATTGTCGTGTTACCCGAAACTAATTTTTCGTTTCCGGTTATGAAAGCATCATAGCTTTCATTTTTGCGGAGTACCGAATAAATGTTGTCAAAACTTTGTTTTGGCATTAAAGCAATCCCTGTTGATTTTACTTTAAAAATATCGGGTTGCCTAAAGGATAAATGAGCTTTTTGTGGTAAAATATTTAAGAAGGATATTTTTGTGTCAATTACTGCATCCGCTTCATAAGATTGTACTTTATTAAATTTTTCAATAACTTTTTTAATTAGTGTTTTTGCATCTTTTTCCTGAGCATATGTTAAATCTGCCATTGAAAAAATGAAAAGTAAAACCAATATATTTTTCATCAGCTAAGAATATCTTTTTTATTAAAATGCCAGATACTAATCCCTAGAAATAAAAAAACATGCACCGTAAGTACTGTAATAGATGTTTTTATTTGTTCAACAGGCAGTGGGTTGTCAAAAAAATTACGCCAGATAACCATATGTGTAGTAAATAGAAATGGTTTTATTTTATCGAACAACGGAATATCCATTGTGCCTATAATGGTGAACAAGATGACTACGGCCATCGTTGTTATTATTGGACCGATAGAATTATCAGCGTAACAGGATAAGCATAACGAGAAAGCGGCAATAACAGTCATACTCAGAAATGCAATTAGTAAAGCACAAATAAATCTCCAAAGCGTATCTTGGCCCTGAAGAATTACTATCTCTTCACTTTTAACAACCACCAAATCGCCTGGTCCAAAAATTAATAATCCAACTCCTAATGAAACCAATCCAAGAAAGAAAAGTAAAGCAAATGTGTACACTGAACCGGCTGCAAATTTAGAAAGCACAATAGAAGTACGTGAGATTGGTTTTGATGCAAGCAAACGAATGGTACCCATGGCGGACTCGCCACTTATTAAATCACCAGTTACCAATGCTACCAATAATGGAATTTGAATTACCAATGTTTGCAGAATAATGGACGTTACCAAATTCCCATTCAGCATATTGCCTGAAATGTTAAATGTTTGTTCCAATGAATTGGTAAAAAATTCAATATACATTTTGCCGTCAAGGTACATGGCAATTTGAATCAGCGCTACAATAACAGCAATTGCAACAAAACCTATGTAGCTTCTTGGTTTGGCAAAAATTTTGAATAATTCTGTTTTAAATAAATTCCAGTTCATCAGTTTACCAGTCGTAAGAAATAATCCTCAAGTTTTCTTTTACTCTCCATCGAATACACTGCAATATTATTGTCAATCAGTTTTTTATTCAACACCGGAATTTGTTCTTTGTTCAAATGCACGGATAATTGGTTGTTACTTAATTCTGTTGAAATAATTTCAAAATGTTCTTGTTTAGCAATGTCGGTAGCACGTTGTAAATCATTTACGTTTAGCATCACTATCAACTCATCAGCGTTTAACAACTCTTTAACTGACCCTTGAACAATTGTTTTTCCTTTATTGATAATTGCCATTCGGGTAGCTATCAATTCAATCTCGGATAATATATGGGAAGAAAGAAAAACGGTGATGCCCCTGTCTTTACTAAGATGATTTATAAGATTGCGGATATCAATAATTCCTTGAGGGTCGAGGCCAGTGGTGGGTTCATCCAAAACAATCAGTGGCGGATTGTGAATTAGCGTTTGTGCCAAACCTAATCTTTGTTTCATTCCATGAGAATAGGCTTTTACTTTATCTTTTTCTCGTCCCTTCAGGCCAACCAATTCAAATAATTCTTCTATTCTTTTTTTTGTTGCAGAAACTCCTGAAAGCTGCGCAAATATTTTGAGGTTTTGTTCACCGCTCAGATAATTATAGAAATCCGGTTTCTCAACAATGCATCCGATATTGCGTAAAATTTCACTTCGATTTTTTTGTAAATTTTTTCCAAATAAATTGATACTGCCTGATGTTGGTTTAATCAGTGTAAGCAACATTCTTATAGTTGTACTTTTTCCAGCACCGTTTGGGCCCAGAAAACCAAATACGTCTCCTTGAAACACATCCATTGATAAATCATCTACTGCTCTAAATGAACCATAGTCTTTAACCAGATGCTGTATTTCAATTATTTTTTTCAAAGCTTATTTTAAATTATCTAAAATGCCTTCATCAAAAGGGCTTACTGTTTCAGAAAAGAAATTTAAAAGTTCTCCGTTTTCACTAATAAGGTATTTATAAAAATTCCATTTTGGTTTTTTTTCGTTCCAACCGTTTAATTCTTTATTAGTCAACCACTGATATAAGGGATTAGTGTTGTTGCCAACCACATCTGTTTTTTCAAACAGTGGAAATGTGACATTATAATTTTCGGTACAAAAGAATTTGATAGTGCTATTTGATCCGGGCTCCTGGGCACCAAAATTATTGGAAGGAAATCCAAGAACAACAAGTTTGCCTTGATAAGCATCATATAGTTCTTGTAACTGTGCGTATTGATGTGTGTAACCACATTCACTAGCGACATTTACAATCAATAATTTTTTTCCTTTAAAGGGAGCAAGGGTAGTTTTGTTTCCGTCAATATCCATTAAAGGGATATCGTAAATTGATTTTGTCATTTGATAGTGCTGAGGAGATGAGACTTTTGTTTTAGGTAAAAACTTCATCAACAAGGGGTAATACAGCCGTTTTAAACTTAATGATGAAATCATATTATATATAACAGTTCAATCATCAATATAGTTTTAATCAAAGCTTGTTAAATTTTGAAATGTAAATCTCCTGGAACCCAAGCTTCTCAGCCTCAGAGATCCGCTGTTCGACCCGGTTTACGGCACCCGCTAT